>DASUGV010000290.1:0-2444 GCA_036273835.1 Rhodocyclaceae bacterium | reverse complement strand
TGCTGCAGCATGCCGTCGCGGCCGTCCGGCGATACGATGCCGAGCCGTACACCCGATGCAGCATCGCTGACCTTGTTCATGTGCGAATAATTCATGGCGCCGGGGTGGAAAGCAGTTATCTGATTGTCATCGAGATCCGTGGTAATGAATGCCTGAGCAGTGAAACTGCCCGGCACGGTTTGCACGAAACGATGATCGATTCCGAGTTTGGTCAGACGCTGGCGATACGGCGCGATGTCGTCGCCGACGGTCGCCAGAATGCGCGGTTGCCCTCCCAACAACTGCAGGTTGTAAGCGATGTTGCCCGCGCAGCCGCCGAACTCGCGACGCATTTCCGGTACTAGGAATGAGACGTTCAGGATGTGAATCTGCTCCGGCAGAATATGCTGTTTGAATTGGCCGGGGAACACCATGATGGTGTCGAACGCCATCGAACCGCAGATGAGAGTAGTCATGAAAGCACCGTACCGATTGGAATGCCGCATATTGTATCGTGCAGCCTGGGGCAGCGCTTTGCGCGGATGGCTATTGGGTTTATTCCATTTGCACGGCCATGCCGCGTCTTGCCTGTTGGCGGCTCGTGTGGGACTCAATGGTGAGATCGAGAATGCCCGCCAGCCGTGCGATGATCGCTTGCCAGTCGACGCGCAGCACGCTGTCGCGCGCGTGTTTCTTCATGGCGCGTAGCAATGCCGGTTCGCTGCCGAAGCGCTTTGCAATGGCGATAAATGTAGCTTCGTCGCCAAAAGGCGCGATGAGCCCATTGTTCTCGTGGCGGACCAGTTCGGCTGTAGCGGCATAGTCAAAGCCCAACACCGGTAATCCGCTGGCCAGCGCTTCGGTGATCACGTTGCCGAAGGTTTCGGTGAGGCTGGGAAAGAGAAAGCAGTCACCCGATGCAAAGTGTTCTGCCAGATCGACGCCCGTACGCATGCCAGCGAATACGTGTTGCGGATAACGTGCTTGCAACGATGCACGGGAAGGTCCATCGCCTACCAACACCAGCCGCGCGTCTGGATGCTGTGCAATGACTTCATCAAAAGCGCGCATGGCGAGTTCGATATTTTTTTCCGGTGCGAGTCGGCTGACGAACACACACACCAAAGTTTCAGGCCCCGCATTCCATCGAAGACGCAGTTGTTCCGAGCGTCGCTCAGGCGAAAACAATTGGGTATCGACGCCGCGTGCAACCACCTCGACGTGCGCATAGCCGCTATCCAGCAATTCAGTACGCAGCGATTCCGTGGGCACGAGGGTTAGATCGCCCTTGTTGTGAAAGCGGCGCAGGTAGGCGGCAACCGGTTGCTTGAGCCAGCCGATACCGTAGTAACGACTGTAGGTATGAAAATTCGTGTGGAATTCGGTGATCACGGGCAGCCGTAATTTGCGCGCAGCGGAAACGGCGGACCATCCGAGCGGTCCTTCCGTCACCACTTGAACAATATCGGGCCGGCATATCGACCATGCACGTATCAATGCTTGCCGCGCAGGCAAGCCCATTTTCAGATGGTTGTAGCGCGGGATGGGAATGCCGTGCGAAAGCATTTCCTGAAAGCTTTCGGACTGCGCGGGCAGTTCTTCGGCATTTTGCCGTGGACGAATGAGCTGAATTTGGTGGCCTTGCTGCAACAGACCATCCACGACGCGGCCGGTGGTCATGGCTACGCCATTTACTTCTGGTGGATACGTTTCGGTAACGACTGCGATGCGCAGTTGACGATGGCTAACGGCGAGGTTTTGTACAACAAGACGTGCTGGCTCCATCCACGCAGTGTGCGTTGACTGCAAGACAGACACATGACCATTCCATGACAAACAGATTTCAGTCCCGCGACCTAGCCAAGAAACACGAAGCCCCACACCGCGGACATATTGATGAGCGTTATCAACACGGCGGCGCTGCCGATGTCCTTTGCCCGTTTGGCAAGATTGTGATTTTCCAGCGAGATGCGGTCCACCGTCGCCTCCACGGCGGAATTCATCAATTCGACGATGAGCACCAGCAGCGTGCTCCCGATCAGCAAAGCTTTTTCGAGCCCCGAAGTGGGGCTGAGCAGCGCAACAGGAATCAGCACGATCGTCATTATGACCTCTTGCCGAAATGCATCTTCATGTTTGTAAGCTGCGTGCAGACCATCGAGCGAGTATCTGAATGCATTCCAGATGCGAGTGAGACCGGTCTTGCCTTTGTAGGGACTTTCCATCGAAGATGGTCTCTTTTATGTTCAGTGGGGTGGGAGTATTGCGGCGCGATGTTACGGAAAGGTTAAAGCGGGCGGAATGCATTGTCACATGCATAACCGCCCGCTGCGAATTGCAGAATTTATTTGAGTGCAGCTATCGCAGCGTCATAATTTGGTTCGTTCTTGATTTCCGATACTAATTCGGAATGTAGTACTTTATTTTTCTCGTCCAGAACAACAACGGCGCGAGCAGTCAGACCT
>DASUGV010000289.1:0-14933 GCA_036273835.1 Rhodocyclaceae bacterium | reverse complement strand
GAAGCACTTATCCGGATAAATCAACGAGCCGGAATCATGCCATTTGCATAGATGCGCGTTGCTTTAGGAACTTGCGCGCTTCAGGTTACGAGCAATACATCGGGAACGTTACGTGCTGGCAAAAAGGGTGGTTCGTCCGAATTGCTATTTGGATATTAAAGGGTGTGTCATGGAGTTCTACGGAATATCGATGATTCGGCTCGACGCTACGGGTACCGAGGTGAATGAAGTAAAACTCCACAAGGTCCTGCATCGGCCGGTCGGGACCGACGAAATCGAGGCTAATCCTGGTGAACGCGTGCAGGTGGGCGAGGTGGTCAGGCTGCTCGCAAATGGCGATTTCGTATGGATTCTTGTCGATGATGGCCCTGGCAGTTTCATGCACACGGATGCGGTGCGAATCAAGGAGCAGGCAGGTCCTGCGAGCGGAATAGAAAGTCACGATACGAACGGGCAGCGTACCAATGCGCTATTTCGGCTGCCGCGCTTTTAGGCATCGCGAGCGAAAGCGGTGTTTCGCGTTAAGGAGACAGACATGGCGGGCAAACCAGTTTTGACGCGTGAGCAATACATGGACGAGATCAATCGCCGGCTTCGCGAACACGAAAACTTTCGGTTGGGAATGCAGGCTTATTGGACGCCGGATGATTCAGTCGGTGTCACACAGGACGGCGTCACGCACGATCCATTCACTTCAGCTGGTCTCGTGGCCTCGATAGAGAAAGCCATACGTCAGGACTTCGACGTCGCATTCCGCTAAGATTGCTGTCATGCATATGGCATACTTGTTATTTCCGGCGAATCATCTGTGCGGATTCGCGTCGCTGTCGTGGAAATCGCGATTTCGCGGCCGGCCTCCACGTGTTTCAGTTTTCTGTTTCTCCCCATCCTTATCGTTTTGATTGCCGGGTGCCGGTTCAGTATGGTGCTCCTCGGCTGCGGGACGTGCCGGTGGCGGCGCAACGACCTGTGGTACTTGGCGCGGAATATTATTCTGTTCGCGGATCGTATTGCGATTTTGCATTTGATCCCGCTCGGGACGTCGTTCGGTTCGCGGCGGATTGATGAATTCGCGTGGTGGCGGTGCTACTTGCACCGAAGGTATGTTAGGGATCGGACCAGGTCTTGTCACTGACGGATGCGCGACGCGATCGTCGAATCGCTGGCGAGCGCGTTCGTTTATTTCAGATCTGTCGATCGGCGCCGCATTTTGCGGAAGGCTGTCGCGATGAGGTACCGTAGTCATTGCAGGACGGGGCGTTACGCTTATTGCAGGTCTCGCTGCCGGTACGAATACCGGTCCCGCACCTGGAACGGCGCCATGCAGACTGGCGAATTCGTTCGCCAGCCGATCATGGAAGACAGGCGCCTCCGGTGCCTGCCTGCGGACGATGACATCGTGATGCAAGGCGCGGTCGGGCGGAGCCGCGCGCGTTACGCGATCGGTGCCCGTCAAACTTTGGCGCACCGGTGCAACGGGCAAAGAAGATGCCACTGGCATGGTGGAGAATTCCTTGAGGCGCTCGGGCCGCACCGACTGACTAGCAGCATGTACCGGCCGCCCTTGGACGAAGTCGCTGGCCGCCACGGCGGTAATAGCATGCGGTATGCGCTGATTGATATAGACGTTGGTGATCGTGTCGTGCACCACAACAGTTCTATTGATATGGGCAATGTAAGCGGCGTTGCGCGTGTAGGCGGGATGATAGGCCTCGCCCGGTGCAAGCGGAAACCAGGCTACGCCGGGCAGGCCCGCCGAAAGCGACACGCCCCAATTTGCTTCACTACTGTTACCGCCGATGAAGCCTACGAGCG
This sequence comes from Rhodocyclaceae bacterium, assembly GCA_036273835.1. GTDB lineage: Bacteria > Pseudomonadota > Gammaproteobacteria > Burkholderiales > Rhodocyclaceae > DASUGV01. The sequence goes on along the minus strand of DASUGV010000289.1, from coordinate 13,118 downwards.
CGGGCGCATAAACGGGGCGCTCCACTCTGCGTCCGGGTACCCAGCACCAACGATTGCGCAGATATGCCCAGCGCCCATAGTGGAAAGGCGCAAAGCCCCAGCGCTCGTCGTCGACCCAGGTCCAGCCCCAAGGCGCGATCCAGGCCCAGTGTCCAAATTGATACGGCGCCCAGTTCGCGACGACGACGCGCGGTATCCAAACGGTGCCGTATCCAGGTTCGTCGCTCCAGTCGCCGTCGCCGTCGAGATCTTCATAACCCGTCATATCGCGCGACACGTAACGTGCGCTGAGCGAATTATCTTCGCTGGTATCGCGCGCCGCAGCCCAGCGGTCGAAGTCATCGCGCGGCGAAATTCCACTTGCATAAGTTTGCTGAAGATCGGTACCGGAAAATTCCGTGACCTGACCGCTCGCGATATCCACGGAGCGATCATTCTCATTGCCATAAACGACGCCGCTTCCGCTGCGAACGCTTATCGCCGTCGTGTCGCGATCAGGCTCGACGTCGATACGGTATTCCCCAGGCGCACTAATGGCGAACGCAAGATTCGGCGTGTCGATCTCCGCCGTCTCGCCGTTCTCTAATGTGCGAACACGGATATTGAAGCTGCCTTGCGTGATCTTGAGCTGCATCGCGTCATCGCTCAAATCGAGAATTTCTAGATCGGTCGCACTGCCCAGGCGTATGGCTGTGGCGCCGACATGCAATTCGGCGCGGCCGCCGTTTTCTACCCAGACGCGATCGCCGATCGTAAGCGGGCGATTCAAATCAGCGTCGAGCCAATCGTCCGTACCGGCCGGAGCATAGGTCGCCGTGCCGTCCACGTAATCGATGCGCGCAACGCGCGAAGAGGGATCGCTGTCGGTTTCTGTCTGAGCATGTGCTACGAGTGTGAACAACACCGTCAACAACAGCGACAATATCGACGCAATGATGTAGTTGAGAGACTTGCCGTTGGAAAACATACGCTACCCTCCGAGTTGCCGATCCGCGCGGGATATTTCTATCTAACTTCTATCTAACGCTTGGCACCGGAATTTGTTTCCAAACGAAGATGTAACAGTTCGTTATGGGCGATGTCCGCCGCGATCATTACGTTCTGCCCGCATGAATCGGACCGAAGAAAGGAATGCTCATGAAAACCGTACAATTACCTTCCGGAGAACATGTGCCCGCACTCGGTCAGGGTACGTGGAACATGGGCGACAGCCGCTCTCCTCGCGCCGAGGAAATCGCTGCATTGCGCCTTGGTCTTGATCTCGGACTGCGGCTCATCGATACAGCGGAGATGTATGGCGACGGGCGTGCCGAATCCTTGATTGCCGAGGCCATCGCCGGACGGCGCGACGAGGCTTTTCTCGTCAGCAAAGTCTATCCGCATAACGCCACGCGCAAGGGCACAGTTGCCGCGTGCGAGCGCAGCTTGCGGCGGCTGGCAACAGATCGCATCGATCTTTATCTGTTGCATTGGCGTGGCGATGTGCCGCTGGGGGAGACGCTGGAAGCTTTTCTGGCTCTACAGGCTGCGGGCAAGGTTCGCTATTTCGGCGTCAGCAATTTTGATCGCGCGGATATGCAAGAGGCATATGCATTGCCGGGTGGAGTGGGCGTGGCGGTCAATCAGGTACTGTACAACCTCGTCAGGCGCGGCGTCGAATGGGACTTGTTGCCTTGGTGTCGCGAACATGGCATTCCGCTGATGGCTTATTCGCCAATCGAACAGGCGAGGCTTGTCGGCAATCGCACGCTCGTCGACTTTGCGCAACGTCATGACATGACGGCAGCACAGGTTGCGCTAGGCTGGCTGCTGAATAAGGACAATGTCATTGTGATTCCAAAGACCGGCAGCCGCGAGCGGCTGAAAGAAAACATCGGTGCATTGGAACGCCCACTCAGTACCGCACAACTTGCCGAGCTCGATCAATTGTTCCCACCGCCCAAAAGCGCGCGTGCGCTGGAAATTCTTTAGCACAACCGCATAAATCGTTCAGTGCGAGTAATCCCATGCGCAAGGCCAACCATCATCACAACGTCTATGTCGTCGAACTATCGCAAGATGTGCTGAAAGAAGGTAAATTTCTCAGGGCCAATCCCCAGTACGATGGCATCAAGCCGTGCGTCTATGTCGGTATGACGGGACTGTCGCCCGATGAGCGCTTCGACAAGCACAAGGCGGGGATAAAAGCGAATCGCTTCGTCAGACTGTACGGTTTGCATCTCTTGCCCGCCGCATACGAATGTTACAACCCGATGCCCTATGACGCTGCGTGCGAATTGGAAGTCGAATTGGCAATCGCCCTACGCGAAGCGGGCTACGGTGTCTGGCAGGCCTAGTTGTTGGAATAGCTTTGCAGGCTGAAAAAGCGGCCCGGCGACAATGGACGGCCGGAAAGGGAATACGATTCGCTACCTGGCACAGCACGCGTGCGCAACAATTGCTTACCAATTTTCTCCTGGTTCTCGAATTGTTCCACAGCGTTTGACATACATTCGCGGTCAAACTACGGCCCGATGCCGGATCGAGCCCAGCATTTGGAAATTGATACACCTTTACCGGACAACAGACCGCCGTACCGGCAACGAAGATTACGCCTTCGGGCGTATTTCTTGCGAATGCGTAATCAAAAAAGAACATAAGGAATACCGATGGACCGTGAACAGCCTGCTTCTCTTGTTCAGCATGCTTCGCCTTCCCGGCGGCATATTTCCAATCAGCAAAGGATTTTGCTCGCGGTCGTGCTGATATTGCTTTGCGGCGTCGCCGTGTGGTTGTGGATGCGGCCGGCAAAAACGATCAATGCGCAAACACCCCGGCGCGGCTTCGATCCCAATCGCGTCATCCCGGTTCAAGCCAGTCCGGTTCGGCAAGGCGACCTGAAGGTTTATCTCACCGGTCTAGGCACCGTCACGGCTGCAAATTCGGTCATCGTGCATCCGCGCGTCGATGGTCAATTGATGAAGCTTTATCTGCGCGAGGGCACAATAGTGCAGACCGGACAGTTGCTGGCGGAGATCGATCCGCGGCCGTTCCAGGTGCAGCTTGAGCAAGCGGAAGGTCAGATGGCGCGCGACCAGGCGCAACTGCAAAACGCAAAGGTGGACTTGGCGCGTTATCAGGGTTTGTTGGCCGAAGATTCCATTTCCAGCCAGCAGGTAGATACGCAGCAGGCACTAGTGCGCCAGGATGAAGGCTTGGTGAAGTCCGATCAAGGCGCGATCGACAATGCGAAATTGCAATTGACATATAGCCGCGTCACCGCGCCGGCCGGTGGCCGGCTTGGTCTTCGCCAAGTGGACGTCGGAAACATCGTCCATGCGTCTGATGCCAATGGCATTGTTACGATCAATCAAGTCGAGCCGATCAATGTCTTGTTCACGATACCCGAAACACAACTGCCATCCGTTTTGCCGACCTGGCGCAAGGGCAACAAGTTGAGTGTCGAAGCCTGGGATCGCGAGCAGAAAAATCTGCTGACGACGGGTTATCTGTCATCCATCGACAACCAGATCGACTTGACGACGGGGACCGTCAAGCTCAAGGCGGAGTTCGGCAACAAGGACGCGGCGCTTTTTCCCAATCAGTTCGTCAACATACGCTTGCTTGCCGAAACGCGGCAGAACGACATCCTGGCTCCCAACGCCGCAGTCCAGAATGGACGTGGCGGAACATTTGTATATGTCATAAAGCCAGATCGTACGGTCACGCAGCGAACCGTAAAAACCGGTCCAGTCGACGGAATGAATGTGGAGATTGCGCAGGGACTGGCGCCCGGCGAATTGGTGGTGACCGATGGCATCGACCAGTTAAGAGAAGGTGCGAAGGTGGAAGTGTCCGATCCAACGCTGCTATTGAAAGCGAAGCCCCCGCGTACTCGTACCAGAGGAAGAGGCCGGGGCCAAGGTCAGAACGGCCAAGGTCAGGGCGATCAAAGCAGCAGGTCTGCGCCGCAAGCGCAGTGAGCGGCGTAAGCCTCTGTCTTATCGCCCACTCCGCTCTTATTGAGAAGGCAGCATGAATCCTTCGCGTTTATTCATATTGCGGCCCGTGGCGACATCGTTGCTGATGGTGGCAATCTTGCTATCGGGCCTGGTTGCGCTGCGGGTGCTGCCGATCTCGGCCTTGCCGGAAGTCGACTATCCGACCATCCAGGTCGTCACGCTGTATCCGGGCGCCAGTCCCGATGTGACAACCTCTTCGATCACGGCGCCCCTCGAGCGGCAGTTCGGTCAGATGCCGGGACTGTCGCAAATGTCTTCGCAGAATTCAGCGGGCGCGTCCGTGATCACTCTGCAATTCAGTTTGGACCTCAGCCTGGATGTCGCCGAGCAGGAAGTGCAGGCCGCTATCAACGCGGGCAGCAATACGCTGCCCACCGATTTGCCCAGTCCCCCGATTTACAACAAGGTCAATCCGGCCGATGCGCCGATTATGACATTGGCAATCATGTCGAGCACGATGCCGTTGGCAAGTGTCGAAGATCTGGTCGACACGCGCATCGCGCAAAAAATTTCCCAGCTCAGCGGCGTCGGCCTGGTAAGCATTTCCGGCGGTCAGCGGCCAGCCGTCCGCATCCAGGCCAATCCGCATGCGCTGGCTGCAGACGGGTTGGGCATGGATGACGTGCGCACCATCATCACCAATGCCAATACCAATCAGGCGAAGGGCAACTTCGACGGCCCGTTGCGCTCGTCGACCATCGACGCCAACGATCAGATCAAATCGGCGGACGAGTACCGCAATCTTATCCTGGCCTACAAGAATGGCGCGCCGATCCGCCTCGGCGACGTCGCCGATGTCATCCAGTCGGCGGAAAACACCAAACTGGCGGCGTGGGCGAACACGACGCCGGCGATCATACTCAACGTGCAGCGCCAGCCAGGTGCCAATGTCATAGCGACCGTCGACGCCTTGAAGGAACTGATGCCGCAATTGCAGGCCAATCTTCCCGGCGCCGTCGACGTGCAAGTATTGACCGACCGCACCACCACCATCCGCGCTTCCATCAGAGATGTCGGATTCGAACTGTGCCTGGCCATCGCGCTGGTGGTGATGGTGATATTCCTGTTCTTGCGTAACGTCTCCGCCACAGTGATACCTGCCGTGGCCGTACCGTTGTCGCTGGTCGGCACTTTCGGCGTGATGTATCTGGCGGGTTTCTCGGTCAACAATCTGACGCTGATGGCCATGACCATCGCGACCGGTTTTGTCGTCGATGATGCCATTGTCATGATCGAAAACATAGCGCGCTATATTGAAGCAGGCGACTCGCCGCTCGAAGCCGCATTGAAAGGCGCTGAACAGATTGGTTTCACCATCATTTCGCTGACCTTTTCGCTGATTGCGGTATTGATTCCCCTGTTGTTCATGGGTGACGTGGTGGGCAGGCTGTTCCGCGAATTCGCCATCACTTTGGCCGTGTCGATCCTGATCTCGGCGATCGTTTCGCTGACGCTGACGCCGATGATGTGCGCGCGTTTGCTGCGCCACGTGCCGGAAGAAAAACAAAGCTGGTTCTATCATGCCAGCGGCCGCTTTTTCGACAGAACGATTGCGCACTACGGCCGCATGCTGAACTGGGTGCTGGATCGCCAGCCGATGACCTTGCTGGTTGCCGCCGGGACGCTCGTGCTGACTGTTCTGCTTTATATATGGGTGCCGAAGGGTTTCTTTCCGGTGCAGGACACCGGCATAATACAAGCCATCACCGATGCGTCGCAGTCTATTTCCTTCGAAGCGATGGCGGTGCGGCAGCAGGCGCTTGCGCAAATCATTCTGCGCGACCCGGATGTCGAAAGCCTGTCGTCCTTCATCGGCGTGGACGGCTCCAATGCGGCGCTCAACAGCGGACGCATGCTCATCAATCTCAAACCCTTGTCGCAGCGTTCGTCACGGGCGCCAGCCATCATCGACCGCCTGCAGCCGCAACTTGCGAAGTTACCGGGCGTATCGATTTATCTGCAACCGCTGCAGGATTTGACGATCGAAGATCGCGTCAGCCGCACGCAGTATCAATTCACATTGCAGACGACCGATCCGCAATTGCTCAGCGACTGGATGCCGAAGCTGGTGAACAAACTTCAGACTTTGCCGCAACTGAGCGAAGTGACGAGCGATCTGCTGGACAAAGGTCTGCAAGCCTACGTGACCATCGATCGCGATGCGGCGGGCCGTCTGGGCGTGACACCTGCCGCCATCGACAATCTGCTCTACAACGCGTTCGGCCAGCGCCTGGTATCCACCATCTTCACGCAATCCAATCAATATCGCGTGGTGCTGGAAGTGAAGCCCGAATTCCAGCAAGGACCGATTGCACTAAATGATTTGTATGTGCCCGGCACAGGCGGCAAGCAGGTGCCATTGAGCAGCGTGGCGAGCATTACCGAACAGAACGGTCCGCTTGTGATCAATCACTTGGCACAGCTGCCGGCGTCTACGATTTCTTTCAACCTGGCGCCCGGCGTGTCATTGGGCGAGGCGGTGAAAAGCATCGACAAAGCCGAACAAGACATTGCCGTGCCGGCCAGCATTCAAACGAGTTTCCAGGGCGCGGCGCAAGCCTTTCAGTCATCGCTGGACAATCAACTGTGGCTGATCCTCGCCGCCATCGTCACCATGTATATCGTACTCGGTGTGCTCTATGAGAGTTTCATTCATCCAGTCACCATCTTGTCGACATTGCCGTCCGCGGGCGTCGGCGCGTTGTTAGCGCTGATGATTTCGCGATCGGATCTGACCGTGGTGGCCATCATCGGCATCATCCTGCTGATCGGCATCGTCAAAAAGAACGCCATCATGATGATCGATTTCGCGCTGAGCGCCGAACGCGAGCAGGGCAAGTCGCCGCGCGACGCCATTTTCGAAGCCTGTCAGCTGCGCTTCCGGCCGATATTGATGACAACCATGGCGGCGCTACTCGGCGCGTTGCCGTTGATGGTGGGTTGGGGTGTCGGTTCCGAACTGCGCCATCCACTTGGCATAACCATGGTGGGCGGCCTACTGGTTAGCCAGCTTCTCACGCTATTCACGACTCCCGTTATTTACCTTGGTTTCGATCAACTGGCGCAGCGCTTCAAGCTCAAAGGTGGGCGTGCCGCAGACCCAGAACCGGAACCGGTCGAGCCATGAACTTCTCCAGCCCATTCATCAACCGGCCGGTCGCCACCACGCTGCTGACGGCAGCCATTGTGCTGGGCGGCTTTGTCGGTTTTGAATTGCTGCCCGTCTCGCCGTTGCCGCAGGTCGACTATCCGACGATTTCCGTTTCCGCTTCCCTGCCCGGCGCCAGTCCCGAAACCATGGCGGCGACAGTCGCCACGCCGCTGGAGCGCGCGCTGGGGCGCATCGCCGGCGTCACGGAAATGACATCGACAAGTGCGTTGAGCAGCTCGCGCATTACGCTGCAATTCGATCTCGACCGCGACATCAACGGCGCGGCGCGCGACGTACAGGCGGCCATCAACGCCGCGCGCAGCGGCTTGCCGGACTTGCCGCGCAATCCGACCTATCGCAAGGTGAATCCCGCCGACGCGCCGATTATGATATTGGCATTGACGTCGACCACGCAGTCGCAAGGCCAGATGTACGATGTGGCATCGACTCTAATCGCGCAGCGTCTGCTGCAACTCGATGGTATCGGCGATGTCACTGTAGGCGGCAGTTCGCTGCCGGCCGTACGGGTGGAAGTGAACCCCAGCCAGTTATCGAAATACGGCATACAGCTGGAGGACGTGCGTACCGCGATTGCAGCGACCAATGCCAATCGTCCGAAAGGTTTCCTCGAGAAGGCCGATCAGCACTGGCAAATCCAGGCCAACGATCAAGCCAAAGTCGCGGCGCAATATCTGCCCCTGATCGTCGCCTATCGTAATAACGCACCCGTGCGTTTGTCCGACGTGGCCGATGTCACCGATTCGGTACAGGACACGCGCAATGCCGGCTCGGCCGACGGTAAGCCTTCCGTGTTGCTGATATTGTTTCGCGAGCCGGGTGCCAACATCATCAAGACGGTCGATCGCGTCAAGGCGATATTGCCTGGGCTACAGGCTCAAATACCGGGTTCGATGAACCTGAGCGTCGCGATGGACCGCTCGCCGACGATCCGCGCTTCGCTTTCCGTGGTCGAACATTCTCTTGTCATATCCGTCGCGCTGGTGATTCTGGTTGTATTTTTGTTTCTGCGTAGCGGTCGCGCAACGCTGGTTCCGATGGTGGTGGTGCCCGTGTCGCTGATCGGCACGTTCGCCGCAATGTATCTGTGCGGCTTCAGCCTCAACAATTTGTCGCTGATGGCGCTGACCATCGCCACGGGTTTCGTGGTGGACGATGCCATTGTCGTATTGGAAAACATATCCCGCCATATCGAGGAAGGCGTCCCACCTTTCAAGGCAACGCTACAGGGCGCGCGCGAAGTGGGCTTTACCGTGTTGTCGATGAGCTTGTCGCTGATCGCGGTATTCATTCCGATCCTTCTGCTGGGCGGAATCCTTGGACGTCTGTTCCGCGAATTCGCCGTGACCTTGTCGGTGGCGATTCTGATTTCGCTGGTCGTGTCCTTGACCACCACGCCCATGATGTGTGCTCGCCTGCTGAGAGACGAAAGAAAGGCGAAGGACACGGCGATCCCTCGAACGTCGCGTCTTCAGCGCTTTCATGATTTGAGCGAGCGCTTCTTCAACCGCCTGCTGCGCGGCTATGAACGTTCGCTGGGCTGGGCTTTGCGCAACGCGCCGTGGATGCTGCTGTTGTTGCTGGCGACCGTGTGCCTGAATTTCTATCTTTACTCTATCGTGCCGAAAGGATTCTTTCCGCAGCAGGACACAGGCCGTATAGTCGGCGCCATCCAGGGCGACCAGAGTATTTCTTTCCAGGCGATGCGCAAGAAATTGACGGACTTCGTCGACATCGTGCGCAAGGATCCGGCCGTCGATAGCGTGACGGCATTCACCGGCGGCAGCCGCGTCAATAGCGGCAACATGTTTCTTTCGCTCAAGCCCCTGTCGGAGCGCAAGGTGTCGGCCGATCAGGTCATCAATCGCTTGCGCGGCAAGCTGGCGCACGAGCCGGGTGCCAATCTGTTCCTTCAGTCCGTTCAGGACATTCGCATAGGTGGCCGCCAAAGCAATGCGCAATATCAGTTCACCCTGCAAGCCGACGATCTGAATGACCTGCGCGAATGGGAACCCAAAGTTCGCCTCGCCTTCTCGAATTTGCCGCAATTGGTTGATGTGAATACCGATCAACAAGAGAAAGGCTTGCAGACCTCGATCACCATCGATCGCGATGCGGTGGCCCGGCTTGGACTTTCGGCGCGCGCCATCGATGCGACGCTGAACGACGCGTTCGGCCAACGCCAGATATCGACGATTTATCAGCCGCTCAATCAATATCACGTTGTCATGGAAGTGGCGCCGCAGTTCAGGCAGGGACCGGAAGCGCTGAGCCAGCTTTTCGTCATTGGGCCCAACGGTGCGCAAGTGCCGCTTTCCGCGTTCGCTCATTACGCGCCATCGCTCACGGCGCTGGGCGTCAGCCATCAGGGCGAGTTTGCCGCGTCCACGATTTCGTTCAATCTGGCGCCTGGCGTATCGCTATCGCAAGCTTCGGATGCCATTCAAAATGCGTTGAGAAGCATCGGTGTGCCGTCAACCATTCACGGCACCTTTCAGGGTTCCGCAAAAGCTTTTCAATCGGTACTCAATAATCTGCCGTGGTTGATTCTGGCGGCCGTGCTAACGGTGTATATCGTGCTAGGCATGCTGTACGAGAGCTATGTGCATCCGCTGACCATCTTGTCGACCTTGCCGTCGGCCGGGGTCGGTGCGTTGTTGGCGTTGCTGCTATTTAAAACCGACTTTACGATCATCGCGTTGATCGGCGTGCTGCTGCTGATCGGCATCGTTAAAAAGAACGCTATCATGATGATCGACTTCGCCCTGGATGCCGAACGCACCCACGGCCTCAATTCTCATGACGCCATTTTCAGGGCTTGCATGCTGCGCTTCCGGCCGATCATGATGACGACCACTGCCGCCATTCTCGGCGCGTTACCGCTTGCAGTGGGTTCGGGCGATGGCGCCGAGCTGCGTCAGCCGCTGGGCATTTCCATCATCGGCGGTTTGGTATTGAGCCAGATGCTTACCCTCTACACTACGCCCGTCGTTTATCTTTATCTCGATCGTTTTAGTCTGTGGTGCGGCAGACATTGGGCCAGGCGCCCGTTCGCACGGCCGCAGACGAGTCAGGAATCCGTATGAACGCCAATCGCTTTTTACCCTTGCTGCTTGCCGCTGCTGCGCTCGCCGGCTGCAAAGCAGGTCCGGACTATGTGCGCCCTTCCATTAATATGCCTGCAGCATTCAAGGAAGATACGGGCTGGAAAACCGCGGAGCCGAGGGATAACCTCGCACGCGGCAATTGGTGGGAAATCTACGGCGACGCGACGCTCAACGGACTTGTCGAACAGGTTGCCGTGTCGAACCAGAACATACAAGTCGCGCTGGCGCAGTATCGTCAAGCACGCGCGGTGGCACAGGAGGCGCGCGCAGGCTACTTTCCGACACTCGATGCCAACGTCTCGGTGTCCCGCAATTATTCGGCCGCGCAAAACAGGAGCTCGCCTTATTCGAACACACACGCTTTGACGCTGGATGCAAGCTGGGAACCGGATCTGTGGGGCAGCGTTGCGCGCGATGTCGAATCGCGCAATGCCTCCGTCCAAGCGCAGGAAGCGCTGGTCGCGTCGGCGAAACTCAGCGCTCAGGCTGAGCTGGTGCAGGATTATTTTCAACTGCGTACTTCCGACGCAACGCTCGTCCTGGAACAAAACACCGTCGATGCTTATCGACGTTCGCTACGACTCACACAAAACCAGTTAGCGGCGGGCATCATCACCAAAGCCGACGTGGCGCAAGCACAAACCCAGTTGCTGAACGCTCAGGCGCAACTTGTCGATCTAGGCGTGCAGCGCGCCCAGCTCGAACATGCCATTGCCATATTGATCGGCAAAGCGCCGGCGGACTTCACGCTTGCGCCCGCGCCACTGACGGCTACGCTACCGCCACCTCCCTTGGCCGTTCCCTCCACGTTGCTCGAACGGCGGCCCGACATCGCTGCCTCGGAACGCCAGGCAGCGGCCGCCAATGCGAACATCGGTGTCGAAAAAGCGGCTTACTTTCCCGCTTTGAATCTGAGTGCTTCCGGCGGCTATCAGAATGCCAAATTAGCGGATTGGTTTTCCGCGCCCAGCAGGGTGTGGTCGCTCGGCGCCGCGCTGGCGCAAACGATTTTCGATGGCGGATTGCGCAAATCGAGAACGGATGCGGCCATTGCTTCTTTCGATGCGGCGGCTGCGCAATATCGCCAGACCGTCCTCGGTGCTCTCCAGGAAGTGGAAGACAATCTTGCCGCATTGCGCATACTTTCCGACGAAGCCGATGTGCAGCGCGATGTCATTACGGCCGCTCAAGAGGCGGAGCGCCTGGCGCTCAATCAATATAAATCCGGCTTGGTCAGTTATCTGAATGTGGTCACCGCGCAAACGGCGGCCAACGCCAGCGAACGTGCTGCGCTGCAAATTCAAGGCAGCCGCTATTCCGCGAGCGTGCTGCTGATCAAAGCGCTGGGTGGCGGATGGGAAGGTTTGCAAGGCAACACGGCCAGTGCCGAAACGGGATCGCCAGCACAGCGGTGAACGAGGCAGCATCATTTGTCACATCGTTTACCGCATCGTTTTTAGTCACACGTGACACGATGGTCTTGACGGCGATACGGTTTTTGAACAACGATACGGCCTGGTCAACTACGAAAGGAGGTGGTCCGTGGAGCACTGTGTAACTGTTGTGTCGTCAAGCGGAAATCTTGATGTGGGTGTTGAAATGGAAGGCCTTTCGTCAAACGTTTGACAACACAATAAGACATGCAGAAGAGCCCGCCACAAGCGGGCTTTTTTGTTTTTGGAAAATGTGAATCGACTGAGCTTGCCTCGATCGCAATTACAAGCTTTTTTGAAGCGACGCCGCGCCAATTCAGAATTTGTCCACGATGCGTCATGGCATGCCAGCGAGTCCTTATGCATAATGGAGAAAGTTAGCGCATAGAACTTCGCTTATATCCGATCTCATGTCCGACCATTCCAATACGCACTACGATTTGGCTGTCATAGGTGGCGGCATCAATGGTGCCGGTGTCGCGCGCGATGCCGCGGGTCGCGGTCTCAAAGTATTGTTGTGCGAACGCGACGATCTGGCGCAACACACTTCCTCGTCGAGCACCAAGCTCATTCACGGCGGATTGCGCTATCTCGAGCATTTGGAATTCAGTCTGGTGCGCAAAGCGCTCGCGGAGCGCGAAATATTACTGCGTGCTGCGCCTCACATCATCTCGCCGCTGCGTTTCGTGATGCCGCACGATACGCATCTGCGACCCGTGTGGATGATTCGCCTCGGTTTGTTTTTCTACGATCACCTGGCGCGGCGCGTGACCTCGCCCGCTTCGCGTTTCATCGACTTGCGTCGGCATCCTGCTGGCGCGGCCTTGCAGACGGAATTTCGCGACGGCTTCGAATACTCCGATGCATGGGCGGATGATGCTCGCTTGGTTGTGCTGAACTGCGTTGATGCCGCACAACGTGGCGCCACCATCCTGCCGCGCACGGAATGCATCACCGTCGAACGCGAAGAGGAATTGTGGAATTTGCGCTTGCAAGTCAAAAACGGCGACATGTTCGAAGTCACCGCGCGCGCCGTTGTGAATGCGGCAGGACCGTGGGTGGAGCGTTTCCTCGACGAGCGAAGCCCCGTACGCGCCCGTCATAGCGTACGCCTGGTCAAAGGTAGCCACATCGTGGTGCGCAAACTCTTCGACCACCCTTACGCCTACATCTTTCAGAATCCGGACAAGCGCATTGTTTTCGCCATTCCTTACGAGGGAGACTTCACCCTGATTGGCACGACCGACATCGAAGAGCACGGCAATCCTTCGGATGTCGCCATCGACGCGGAGGAGACGCGCTATCTGTGCAGCATGGTCAATCGCTATTTTCAACGGTCAATCACGTCGTCGGATATCGTGTGGTCTTATTCTGGCGTGCGTCCTCTGCTGGAAGACGAAAACAGCGA
>DASUGV010000288.1:0-2718 GCA_036273835.1 Rhodocyclaceae bacterium | reverse complement strand
TTGTTTTCGTCGGGAAAGGCGGCGAAAAAGCGGCGCTTCAGTTCATCCGGCAAGCTCAGATTGAGTGTGGCCATAAAAACTCCTTTGCGCAAGGTATGCGCAAACTATTATCTCGCTACGTTATGGCTGATGCAAGCGGCGAAGTATTGGTTCCAAATTCATTCCGCACGCATCTGCGGAAACAGAATGACGTCGCGAATCGCAGCGCTATCGGTGAGCAGCATCACCAGTCTATCGATACCGATGCCGCAGCCGCCGGTGGGTGGCAGTCCGTACTCCAGCGCGCGCACGTAGTCTGCGTCGTAGTACATGGCTTCCTCGTCGCCAGCTTCCTTGGCTTTGGCTTGCGCCTGGAAGCGCGCGGCTTGATCTTCTGGATCGTTCAGCTCGGAGAAGCCGTTGGCGATTTCGCGGCCAACGATGAACAGTTCGAAACGTTCGGTGATGTCGGGATTGCTATTGCTGGCGCGTGCCAGCGGGCTGACTTCGGCCGGATAGTCGATGATGAAAGTGGGTTCCCACAACAAGGGCTCCGCCGTTTCTTCGAAGAACATCAATTGCAGTGCACCGAGGCCGGCTGTGCCGACGATCTTGACTTTGCGCGTGGCGAGTTCCGCGCGTAACCACGCTGCGTCGTTGAGTTGCGCCAGGGTGTAATCGGGGAAATATTTCTGGATTGCCTGCACGACAGTCAACCGTGCGAAGGGCTTTGACAGATCGAGTTCGCGGTCCTGGTATTTGAATACTTCCGTACCGAGCGCTTCGCGCGCGGCGTGCCGCAATAAACCTTCGGTGAAATTCATGAGGAGTCGATAGTCGGCGTACGCCTCGTAGAATTCCATCATGGTGAATTCCGGATTATGACGTGGGGATAATCCTTCGTTGCGGAAATTGCGGTTGATCTCGAAGACTTTTTCCATGCCGCCGACGACCAGACGCTTCAGATATAACTCCGGCGCGATGCGGAGAAACATCTGCATGTCGAGCGCGTTGTGATGCGTGATGAAAGGCTTTGCCGACGCGCCGCCGGGAATGGGATGCATCATCGGCGTTTCCACTTCCAGGAAGTGATGAGCCACCATATAGCTGCGAATGGCGGAAACCAGTTTGCTGCGCGCGATGAAAGTCTGGCGCGAAACGTCGTTGGTGATGAGATCGAGATGGCGTTGGCGGTAACGCTGTTCGACGTCCGCCATGCCATGAAACTTGTCTGGAAGCGGACGCAGACATTTTGACAACAGGCGGATGGATGTGGACTTGATCGACAGCTCGCCGGTCTTGGTCTTGAATAGCGTGCCCGTCGTGCCGACGATATCGCCGATGTCCCAATGTTTGAAGTCCGCGTAAATATCTTCGCCGACGGCATCGCGCGTAACGTAAAGCTGAATGCGGCCGGACGAGTCTTGAATCGTCACGAACGATGCCTTGCCCATCACGCGCTTGAGCATGACGCGACCCGCGACGGTGGCGGACACAGACGCCGCTTCCAGTTCCTCCGCCGTTTTCTCGCCATACGATTCGAGCAACTTGGCGGCGAAATTTTCGCGGCGGAAATCGTTCGGATAAGCCGCGCCCGATTCGCGCCAAGCCGCCAGCTTTGCACGCCGCTCGGCGATGATATGGTTTTCGTCCTGGACAGGCGTTTGTTCTTCTGGAGTGTTCGACATATAGGTCTCAATACTGTGCAGCGCGTTTGAACGATGCGAAAGACCGATATTGTGACGGATCAATGCTGCGCTGTCACATCGCAGAAAGATTTAGAACAACAGCATGACATGAAATTGCGCAGAAGCCGTAGCGAGCGGTTCAAGGTTGCAATGAGAAGCACAGCCGTACTCAAGTACGGCGAGCATCGCAGTTGCAACCTTGAACCGCGCAGTAGGCTTATGCGTAATTTCAGTCGAAGAGGGCGTCGATATCGGCTTGCAACGCCGCATCGGTCGGCGCAGCGGTGGCGCTTTCGACTAACCCTTGTGCGACCAGTGTGCCGTAGCATTGAATTTGGTTGCGCCCGTTTTCTTTGCAATAGTAGAGCGCCTGGTCAGCCTTCCCCAGAATTTCGGCGGGGGTCAAGTTGGGCTGAATCTCCATGTAACCCATCGAGCAGGTGACCTGACCGACTTGCGGAAATTCGTGTTCCTCGACCGTCTTGCGAAAGCGATCGAGCACCATGTGCGCCATTTCCGGCGAGACATGGCGCAGCATGACAACGAATTCCTCGCCGCCAAAGCGGAATAGCTTGTCGCTTGCACGAAAAGATTTTCGCATCAGCTCCGCCACGCGCAGCAATACTTCATCGCCGAACAGGTGACCGAAGTTGTCGTTGATGCGTTTGAACTTGTCGATATCGACGACGCCGATCCAGCATGGCCGCGACATCTTCTCGTCATTCTCATCGCGTCGTTCGTCGCCCTCTTTGCGCTGCGCCAGTTCGGCGATCTCGATGAAGTGATCGAAATTCTCGTCGAACGTTTTGCGGTTGTTCAGCTTGGTGAGCGTGTCCAACTCGGCGTAGTCGAGCAGGTGCAAGTGTTTGGCATAGATGCGCAGCAGGTGCTTGACGCAATCGCAGGCGTCGTCACTGGGCATCGCATCGCATCGCGCATCGAAGATCGCCAACGCGGTGGTGGGTTCGCCTACAGCAGAGACTATGCGAATGTCATCGTCGCCGCGTTCCGTCACCATGCCATTGCTTGAAAGCATGCATGCTTCGAGCAG
>DASUGV010000287.1:0-5075 GCA_036273835.1 Rhodocyclaceae bacterium | reverse complement strand
GGACTTCGGCTCTCACGGTGATACGTTGACGTGCTGCCAGTGTCAGCGACGCGATCAGATGGGCGCGCGGCGCGGCGGGCACTTTATCGAGTGCGCCGAGTTGTTCGACGTCGCGGGCAATGCGGGCAAGCAAGTTGGCATGGCGAGCCTGGCGAAGAAGCGCGTCCCAGCCACGCAAGTCGAGTAAAGGCGCCGTTGATGGATCGACCAATACGGGCGTGACGGCATCCGGCTTCACGCGCCCGCCTCCTCGGCCAGACGATCGAATATGCCGACAGCATCATCCAGGTTGCTATACGTAAAAGACAGGCACTCGCAGCGATCGATTACGCCAGCCAAGGTCTCAAACCCCGACTCGCCCAGCACGTTGTAGTTGAAGGCGTTGCTAGCCAGATCGATGAAGGCGTGTGATTTGCTGCCTGCTTGCAGCACCGGCGCGCTATCGGCTTGCCAGCGCGGAAATATGATCCAACGTGGCACGGCCGTTTCGTTGACGCGCAAGACGCTCTCTCGCGGTGGCCGCAGATGCGCAACTTGCCCTTTGAGCGTATCCGGCACGACAGGACCGAATATCGATTCGGGCGCAAACTTCTGAATAATGCCAATGGAATTATTCTTGAGATTCACCGGCCGCGCCAACGCCACCACCTCGCCACTACCAGGCGTCAACAAAGTTAATTCATCTGAACACAAACGCCAGCCGCGATGGATAAGGCCTGCACACAAAGTGCTTTTTCCAGACCCTGGTGGTGCGGGCAAGATTGCCGCCAACCCGTTGCGCTCAATGACGGCGGCATGTATGACTAGATATTGATGGCAGGTGCTGGCGATGACCCAGTTGAGTCCCCATTCCAGCATGGCAAAGGCCTGGACGCGGGGTAATGGTTTAAACGGCAGGCTGTCATCAAAATCGAATTGAGCTTGTGGCTTGATCCATCCGCGTAGGTTGGAGGCGCGGTCGACGCCGACGTAAAAATCCGCGTAACCCTGATAGGCCCGTTGCGGATGATCGGCGTAAAGCAAATGCAACGTGTGTGCGACATCTGGCAGCGGGCTGCGTATGGAAAATGTCAAAGGTCCGCTGCGAAGCATCAAACCTGGACCGGACAATTGACGAGCGAGAGCGGCGAGCGATAGATCGCCCAAGGTGCCGCTGCTGCTGGATAAAGCCGAAGTTGCTACAGAGGTCAAATTAGTTCGCGCTGGCGCAGACGATCAAAAGCCTCTTGTACCGCAATGCATAGGTTTTCGTCGAGCGTTTCACTCAACCGGGCAGCAATTTCCTTTGCCGCCATGTCTGCACTGGAACGCACCGACACAGGCAGCTGACATATTTCTATGGATAAAGGATCCAGTGCATGCGTATCGCCGGTGAGGCGATCAAAAACAACTGCACCATCGTCCCACTCGTGCCAAACCCAGCGTTCTGAATGATGCATCATGGCGCACGGCGACGAGCGTCCCGTCTCTACCACCATCAATATCAGACCGGTGCTATGCCGTTGGCAACGAGATAGCTGACGATCTGGTCGCCATTCCACGGCGTCGCGCCAGCGAACGGTGTAAAGGTACCGTGTTGACGGTAGTCGTCCCACATGCTCTTGAGCGCTGTTTCGTCCATAGCCTTCGAACTGACGGTGCCTGCGCGAATGTTCATGAGCGCTGCGACACAGTGCATCGCTACCTTGTTGTTCGAGTTATAAGTCAGATTCAACACATCGCCCAATGTTTTGGTGCCGAAGTTGCAGTACGACTGCGTGCCCTTGGTGAAATGACCAACGTTGGGTGCGGGGCACGGTGTGTGGAACGCGTTGGATTTTGGAACCGGGCACGAGGATTGAGTTTTCCAGTACCCGCATCCCGAGCCCGAACAACTTCCGGTTTTAGTGTCGGCATGGCTCAGTGCGCCAGACAGCGCCAGCGATGGCGTTTTGCACAGCGTGGTTGTTCCGAGCACGGGCTTGCTTGCCAGGGTAAGGATGACCGGACCTGCTGCAAGGCTGCTTCGAATCAGGCGGCGACGCGAGATTTGCCGGTCAGCGCCGGACGCGGATTGGGAAGTATCAGCGACAGTGTTGGGTGTCTGCTCATTCATGATGTCGATTCCATTAAGTCTCCATTGTGGCTTACGGCGCTGACGATGGCGCGCGACTAAGTCACACCCTCGTCGCCAGGAGATTTTCTATTAGCATGAAAGCAAGTAGGGTGCCTACGATTTATTCTAAAAAAAAGTTTTAATATTCAAAGCGATAACTTGCTTTGGCAGCACTATTAGACGTTCTCGGCGCAGCAAGTGTCAAATCTGTCGACGTACGATCACAAGCGCACCAAACGTTCATTAGCTGCGGCGAGCCTCCCCGCAAGCGTATCGAGAAATGCCCGGTAGAAATGCATCTGGCAGGAATTGGAAGCGTGATTGAGCGCGCTGGCACGCATTTCAACCAAAGTACAGTCGGAGTCGGCGATAACATCGGCGCTGCGCGCGCCGCCGCCAACCGAGAACATCGACATTTCGCCAAAGCATTCACCCATCATCAAGCTGTGCAAGCGCATGCCATGCGAGCAGATACTCGCTTGCCCATTTGCCAGCAAGGCGAAATATTGACCGGGCTCTCCTTCACGCATGATCACCGTGCCAGCGCTGACCTCTCGCCATTCGGACAAGCGCAATGTTTCCCAAATTTCCACATCGTCGAAATTGCGGAAGAAGGGCATAACCCGCATCACCTGGAAGCGGTGCGTATCCGATGGCGGCTGATGGCTTGCAAATAAACGCCGCGTGCGTGCGACCTGGGCCAGATCGTGTGAGAACTCTAACCAACTGGCATAACGCGCGGTCAGCGATTTATGGGTGGCGCGCGCGACAATCTGATCTAACTCAGGCGGCACTTCGGGACGCAATGACGAAGGCGGTGGGGCTTCCGAATGATTGATCTGATAGGCCAGACTGAGATGATTGTTGGCTTCGAAAGGCAAGTGTCCGGTCAGCAGTTGATACATCACCACACCAAGCGAAAAGATATCCGTCTGGTGCGTGAGCGGATCGTCTCGCACCTGTTCGGGCGACATGTAAGCAGGCGAGCCAAGCCCGACAACGATAGTGCGGTCATGATCTTTGAATAACGCCGCACCGAAGTCGGACACCTTGATGTCGCATCCGTCCGCGTTTTCCAACAACAGATTGGCGGGTTTGATGTCACGATGAGTAACGCCTTGCCGAAATGCATATTCGAGCGCACGCGTGCACTTAAAAAGGATTTCGATCAGGCGATCAAAGGGCAACAAGGTTTCAGGACTGCAGAAAGCCTCCAGTGTGCCGCCCGCTACGTACTCCATCGCAAGATAAGCCTCGTCTTCGCTGATGGTGACATCGAATACCTGCACGATATGAGGATGCTGCAGACGTCCCGCCAGTGCCGCTTCGGTAAGCAGTTGCTGGCGCTGCGCACGCGCGTGCACCGGATCGCGCAATGTCTCGGAATAGACGCGCTTGAGCGCCACTTGCCGCTGCCCGAAACGATCCATGGCGAGAAAGACCGCACTGTTGCTGCCCTCACCAATACGCTCAACGATGTCATAACGGCCGATGCGTTGCATGAGTTATCTACTTAGTTCGAAGGAGAATGTGCAATATTTTTTTGCATCGAATTCTGCATCAAGTCATCAGCCTGGCGCGCGCACGTGCAATTGCGGCACTCACCTGCTGCGGCGCTGTGCCACCCAGATGATCGCGCGCGGCCAAAGAACCTTCCACGGTGAGCACCGCGAATACATCCTCCGCAATCAACGGCGAGAAGCCCCGTAAATCCTCTAGTCCCAATTCATGCAAATTGCATTTTCTCGTTTCGGCGGCGCGTACGGCGCGTGCCACCGCTTCATGCGCATCGCGGAAGGGCAGACCTTTTTTGACCAAATAATCGGCCAGATCGGTTGCCGTGGCAAAACCTTGCGTCAATGCCGTTCGCATAGCCTCGACCTTGACCTCGATTCCCGTGATCATGTCGGCATAAATGCGCAGCGTATCGATGAGCGTATCGGCCGCGTCGAACAAGGGTTCCTTGTCTTCCTGGTTGTCCTTGTTGTAAGCCAGCGGTTGGCCCTTCATCAAGGTCAATAGCGCCATCAAGTGTCCGTTGATCCTGCCAGTCTTGCCCCGTACCAGTTCAGGGACATCCGGGTTTTTTTTCTGCGGCATGATCGAGGAGCCGGTGCAGAAGCGATCGGCCAGGTCGATGAAGCCAAAGCGCGGATTCATCCATAGAATCAATTCTTCGGACAATCGCGATAAATGGGTCATTGTCAGCGAGCAAGCAGCACAGAATTCGATGGCGAAATCGCGATCAGAGACCGCATCGAGCGAGTTCTCGCATACGCCATCGAAACCGAGTTCTCGTGCAACGAATTCACGGTCGATGGCATACGCTGTACCAGCCAGCGCGGCAGCGCCAAGCGGCAACCGATTGAGGCGGCGGCGCGCATCGAGAAAACGCTCAGCATCGCGAGCCGTCATTTCGAAGTAAGCCAGCAAGTGATGGCCGAAGGTTACCGGCTGCGCGACTTGCAAATGAGTAAAGCCCGGCATCGGCGTATCAATGTGCGCTTGTGCGAGATCAAGTAAATTGTTTTGAAAGGAAGCTATGAGCGTCACGATCTGGTCGATCGCGTCGCGCAACCATAAGCGGATGTCGGTAGCGACTTGATCGTTGCGCGAACGGCCAGTATGCAAACGCTTGCCAGCATCGCCCACCAGTGCAGTGAGACGCCGTTCGATGTTCAGGTGGACATCCTCGGCGTCGATCGTCCAGGCAAATTCGCCGCGGCTGATTTCGTTCGCGATCTGCGCCATGCCGCGTTCAATATCGGCGAGATCTTGCGTGCTGATGATCTTCTGCCGCGCCAGCATTCTGGCGTGTGCCAGGGAGCCGCGAATATCCTGCTCGGCCATGCGTTTATCGAAGGAAACGGAGGCCGTATAACGCTTAACGAGATCCGATACCGGTTCGGAAAAGCGGCCCGACCACGCTTCGTTGGACCTATTGGATGCTTCGTTGCCTGGGTGCGATGCAGTTAAATCA
>DASUGV010000286.1:0-5531 GCA_036273835.1 Rhodocyclaceae bacterium | reverse complement strand
AGTGCTACAACCTTAGATTCCGTCGCCGATCGTTCAACACGCAATCCCGCAGGGGCTTGCATGTTCACAGCCACAGCGAAGTGGTACTACCAACCAGCGTCAAGCCCAGTCGCTTGAAGAGCTTGGCATTGCGCTCGGGCTTTACACCGAACTGATCATCGAGCCGTAGTTCAACAGTTTTCTTTTGCTTAGCCCAAGCAAGCACCTTGTGCAGCAGGCGTAATGCCAACACGCCACGATGGCGATGCTGAACGTAGATAAAAGACATCCGTGCAATTTTGCTGTTTGTTGTGAACAACAACGGTTCGATACGTGCGGCGGCAAAGCCCACGATGTCGTCACCTTTCTGGGCAACGATGATTATTCTCTGCGGATCGGCAATCCAGTCACGAAATTGTGCGGTAGTGCGAGACTTGTCGAAGTAAATCCATTGCCAGCGGCTGTCCGCATGCAATTCGCGCGCAAGATGTACCAGTTCGACAATGTCATTTTCGTTGGCGGTGCGCAGGACGGAAGCATTTGCGGCGTATGCATTCGGAATGGCAGTGGCGTTGCTTACTGCTGTGCGACTGGCGGGGTTCAAGTACGATAGTCCGCCAATGTTCTGTCTATATTGATTGACTGCCGTCTTGAGCTTAACGGGTAGGCCAAGCCGATTTGCTTGCGGCGTTGCCATCAAGCTGGAAATGAATCCTTTGTTTCCTTGCTGCTCGATCAGGTTTGCGCACTCGATGGTGATCAAGTCACGCAATGTTTCGATGTCGACGTTGATCTGGGCGCCATTGAAGCGGTTGATCAGTTTGCGTGTCTTGAGCGCTGGCAAGAAGGCTTTGGGACGTTCGATCGAACAAAAAAGGAACGCCAGTTGTTCAGCGCGCTCGCCGATCAATGCTCGCAACTCGCCACGTCGTTCGAAAGAGAGACTGCTTTGTTGAAAAGCATTGGTACCGTAGATGCTGTGAAACAGTCCTGCCAAGGCAATTTCTTCGCCGCAGTCCCAAGACTTGAGCAAATCGTAAGTACCGGTCAGATGCTCGATGAATGTTCGTCCAGAATGCGGCAATTTATCCGCGCCCAATTCACGCAGTAGATCGAGCAGCGGCGCAAGATGAGCGTGCCCATCTGTCGTGACGCTTGGATTCGTGGCCGCTACGGCCTCGATAAGCTCAGACGCCGACATGGCTGCTCACCTCATCGCTGACCTTCTGTGTCTTAAACACCACGCATATGCGCAACTCCGTGCAGTCACGACTAGGACCGCGCGCGGCGTGCGGGATGGCGCCGTGAAAGCTCACCATGCGGCCCGGACGCGGGAATACGGAGCGGATGATGTCCTTGCGGTCAGGCGTGTAGAAAACCGTCTCGCCGACCCAGTTCTCGTGCCAAACGGGATGAGCGTAATAGACCGTCGTGAAATAATTTTCGGTGTCGTCGTTGTCGGTATGCACATAGCCTTCGACACCGTAGGTATGGCCATTGGCATACATGCGCAACGGCTCATGTCCTTGCAGCGGACCGGCTTTGAGGATCTGCCACAGCTCATGAATGGGCAGCAGTTCCGATTTGGAGAGCAGCTCATCCTCGCAGCCGACACGTGCTTTGCCGTCGCCGCCGGCGAAATGTGCATGCCAAAAACAGAAACGGTCGCGACGTGAATTGGAGCGCCAACCGTATTGCCAGATCGGCCCCTGTGCCAGCGCCGTGATCCGTCGTTGCAACGCACGCGGCACGAAATCGTCGTTGACTACTACGTCACCAAAAGTAAGTTCCTGCCTCGCTCCCATAGTTACCCCCGTGAATATTTTTAAAAATTCGCCGCTGCGAATTACCTGTCGCCAAGAAGATATCGATGTAGCTCTTCAAGGTTTTGATCGAAATTGCTGATGTGTGTGCTGCAATAAAACTGCTGGAACAACTTTTGTCCTCGTTTATGCTAAAGGCATTTTCCTTAAGAGGATTTTCGTTGTGTCACAACAAGCACATCGAGAGGTTTCGCTCAAATGAGGCGCCTGGTAGCGAAAGCCCTCGACCCCGGGTCCATCAAGTTGTTTTGAAAAATTCTTATAAATTGGTTAGTACTATTAACAATAGTATAGGCAGAATTGAGGATGTCAAGATAAATATGAATGTTGAGTTAAAATATCTAACTTCTATCGCAGTTTTGATTTCATAGATAATCGTCCGATGAAACGTTCCATAGACGAGAACAGCGGCTACTACTACGCTCAAGTGTCATTGCGGCTCAATCAAATGTTGGATCGCAACAAGGTGCCGGAACGCGGTAGGGCTGCGCTCTTGAGCGAAATCACGGGGCAGTCGCGGCAATGGGGGTCGGCCGTGCTTAAGAGCGGGACGGATAAGGTTGTTGATATCTCGGCGCCCACGCTTGCGAAGATTGCGTCATATTTCGATTGCTCTACGGATGAGCTGGTTGGGCTTGGTCAAGGCGATTTGACGCGGCTCGGTTTGGGGGTGGGCTCAACGACCTTATGTACTCAGATCATGATCAATGACGAGGCTGAGCCTTATTGTCCCAAGGGCGGAGCGATCATTTATGACGTTAATTCTATTAACCTACTTGAAGGTGGGATGTTCGTCTTCGGAGAACGGCATATCGTCCGCAGAGTGGACATTAGAGTGGACGGTGAGGTCTGGCTACATCCAATGAATTCAGGCTATTCCATCTCGAAATTCAAATCGCTTGATGAACTTGCAGAACACATAAACGTTGTGGGAAAAATTGTTGCGCGCGTTTTGCGTACTTGATTATGTCATTCAGTTGTTTGGTGCCCGGTGCACAATGAATGTTAAAATGTGCCTACGTTAGTGCTGTTCTCCGGTTGTTCCGTGCCGGCCTATGACAAGTTCATATGATCTCTAACAAACTAATAAAGCTGGCTTGCTTTAGGACATACCTATAGAGCATTTTGCGTAGGGTGTTCGCAGGCCATGCAGATAATTCTTCCGGTCGCCTCCGCCTTCATGAAAACCAATAAGCCGCGAACACTCCCCTATTACATCGCCGATGTCTTTACAGAGCATGCGTTCGGCGGCAATCAGCTGGCAATATTTCCTCACGCCGACGAGCTATCGGACGCCTTCATGCAAAAAGTTGCGCGTGAATTCAATTTCTCGGAAACGGCATTTGTGTCCAAGACAGAAAACACTCTGGATCACTGGCGTGTGCGCATTTTTGCACCGAATCAAGAATTGCAATTTGCAGGACACCCGACGATTGGTACCGCTCACGTGTTGGCTGCCATCGGAGCGTTATCTCTCCAAGAAGGCGCCAATTTTCTGACGTTTGTTGAAGGCATTGGTCCGGTACCCATAAAAATAGAAGTGCGGGGGGGCAAGCCGGTGTTCTGCCAGTTTACCGCTGCAATGCAGCCAGAATTTCATTCGCCGCTATCGCTTGGCATGCTTTCGGGAACGGTTGCGGTCCGCGCGCAAGATGTCCTCGGTGGAAAGTACGGACCCGACGCGATCAGTTGCGGCGTACCGTTCAATTTAATTCCGTTGGCGACTCGCGCGTGTCTGAGTAATGCCCAGCTCGATATCGTGTCCCATGGCATGTTCATCTCGAATACATGGGCGAAGTCGCTGTGCTTGTTTGCGTTTGATGATGATGTGACCAACCGCATTCATATGCGCGTTTTTTCGCCTAACTTCGGTTTCGTCGAAGACCCAGCGACGGGAGCCGCCGCCGCCGCATTGGCTGCCTATTTAGCCAAGCGGGAAGAAGCTTCCACAGGAACTTTTTGTTGGGAAATTTTGCAAGGGTACGACATGGATCGCCCGAGCCAGATAGCAATCGAAGCCGACAAGGCCGATGGTGAGATTAGCGCAGTTCGAGTTGGGGGTACAGCTGTCCTGATCGGCTCTGGAATGCTTTCACTTTGACGGTTCGTTATTCTCGACATCCTTGAGCAGTTCGCGCACTGCATCCTCAAAGCCGTGGCGCTCGCTGACAATACGCAGATAGTGAGCAAGCCGGGCCCCAAAGCCATATACCGACCACCGATTCGTCGAGATCAATACGTCGGCAGCTTCGTCAGCCATTGATTCGTGTTGCGGATGAGAAACATATTGGCCAAGAATGTCGACGATTTTGCGGGCGAGAATATCGTTACGCCATGTACTGGATTTTGTCTCTGCAACACGACCATCTAGCCGGTCTCGCTGCGCCAGAATGGAATTTTCATCGAGTTGGATCAGTCCTGTTGCATCATGAAAAAATGCCACGGACGCGTCGAATACGCCAACGTGTCGAGACATCATGAAGATCGGAAGCGTTGCGCTTTTTCGGTGCGCTGCCTTCACCGCTTTGAACACGGACGATTCGGGATCGGTCTGATAATGAACGAGCTCTAGGAAAGCAGCACGATACTCATTCAGCCGAAGTCTGCGGCAAGCCTCGGAAGGCGATCGACACTGTTCGACGTCTGCAGGCAACATCATAGGATTGCGCGATAGGACAAGTATATGATTCGCGCCAGACTGTTGTCCCGATGAGACGCCTCTCTTTTGTTTCTTAACCAATGCAGTGTTAGCCACAATTTATCGTTCGATATTGATTTGACATATCGCAAAGATCGAACTTTCGCAGTTATTTTCAAGAATCATAGGAGTGGCATACAAAAAGCGCAAATAAATATAAATGGTAAACATGACCGTGGTTTCACTGCCGTAATGCTATCTCGATCATCGAACCAGCTAAACTTCACTTGATACCTACTCATACCAATTTTCAATATGCGGCAAATCACTATTACTCGTCCCGATGATTGGCATTTGCACTTGCGTGACGGTGCCGCGCTAGGCAATGTTGTCGGCGATACCGCGAGGCGTTTTGGGCGTGCCATCATCATGCCTAACCTGAGGCCGCCGGTGACGACAGTCGAGCAGGCTGCGGCGTATCGCGCACGCATTATCGACAGCGTTCCTTCGATAGCCGGTGTTCGCCTAAAGTTCGAACCGTTGATGACGTTGTACCTGACAGACAAGACATCGCCCGCAGAAATTGATCGTGTCAAAGCGAGCGGTTTTGTGCACGCGGTGAAGCTCTATCCGGCGGGTGTGACGACCAATTCGGACGCTGGTGTGACTTCCATCGAAAAGGTATATCCGGTGTTGGGGCGCATGGAGGCACTGGATGTGGTGCTGTGTGTTCATGGTGAGGTAACTGATGCTGATGTGGATATCTTTGATCGCGAGCGTATCTTTATTGATCGTGTGTTGGCGCCGCTTGCGGCGCGTTTCCCGCGTCTCCGTACGGTCTTCGAGCACATCACGACTGCGCAAGCCGCGCAGTATGTGAACGACTCGGGCGACAATGTGGCTGCGACGATTACCGCGCACCATTTGTTGCTTAACCGGAACGCCATGTTTGCAGGCGGTATTCGACCGCATCACTACTGCTTGCCGGTTCTCAAACGCGAAACACATCGACAAGCATTGTTGCAAGCGGCAACGTCGGGCAATCCACGTTTCTTTCTAGGCACCGATTCGGCCCCGCATGCGCAAAGCAC
>DASUGV010000285.1:0-3903 GCA_036273835.1 Rhodocyclaceae bacterium | reverse complement strand
GGTGGCGGGGGCGTGTAGCCCAACACGGCGTTGACGGTGTCCTTGAGTTCGTCGGCCAACGCTTCGCGGCCGTCGGGCGTGGAAATTTCCGGGGCATGCTTGGCGGATAATACCGATAGCATATCGTTGCGAATCTGTGGCATGTAGGCCTTGATGTCTTCACCTGTTTTTTCGTCGGCGACGCGCAAGGTGGCAACCACTTGCAGGAATTGATCGCCGTTGTTTTCAGGTTGCAGGTTCACTGTGAAAGGTTCCAGGTTCACAAAGATCGGCGGTTTGCGCGGCTCTGCTTTTTCAGCTGGATCGGGTGCTTCTATCTGCGTGTCATCGGCAGCCTGATCGTCCGCTGCAGCGCCGTGTTTGCCGCCGAAAACCAGTCTGCCAACGAGCAAGCCGATGAGAATGGCGGCAACCACCGCGCCAACGAGAATGAACAGCAACTTCTTGCTCTTCTTTGGCGGAGGTGCTTCCGCCGCCGCCTCGGCCTCGTCTTTTTTGGGAGCTTCCTTGGTCGCCATGAAATCGTGTCCTTGCAGTCCGCTTACCTGAATTGTGTTGCTAAATTCCGGCCTTGAAGCTCTGAATAACGGACATCGAACCCCTTAAATGAAGAGGGGAGCCATAAATTCTTTCAGGCAAAAGTGTCGATTAGCCCGCGTCCCAGTTGAATCCGGCCGCTGCGTGTTGTCGCAATGTCAATATTTGTGCCTGCAACGGTGTTTGTCGGCGAATGGCCGCCTGAGCTGCGCGAGCCACGCGTATCGGCTTGCGACTGGCCACTCTGCCCGGCGCTGACGTCGGCTTGACCAAGCTGAATGCCTGCTTGAGCCAGCACTTCGCGCAGCCTCGGCATGGCATCCTGCAGTGCTTCGCGCGCGGCGGGACTGGCGGATACGAAGCTCGCGCTGGCTTGATCGCCAGTAACGTTGATCGACACTTCGACGCGACCCATTTGTGGCGGCGTGAGCACGAAGGTCGCGCGGCCATTGTCGTGATTTGCCGTCCAGGCCAGCTTCTGACCGACGTCTTCGGCCCAGCCTGGCGCGCTTACAGGTGTGCTGATGGCATGCTGTGCCGCGCTCGCAGGCTGTAGCGTACCCTGCACATTGAGTCCCTGCGCGGCGAGCGAGTCCAGCGCATGATTGACCTGGTTGGTGTTCTGATTGCTCGTTGGTTCGCCGACATTCTGCGCGGTGCTTAAGGCCGTTTTGTTCGTCGCTTCGGCCGCTGTTTTTGCGGCGCTTTCCGTGGTAGTTACCAGCGGCTTGTCTTCGCCTGGCGAGCGCTTGTCCGTCGACTTCGCATCGGTGGATAGAACAGGCGCTTGATAAGACGATGTCTTGGAAGCCGATGGATCGAGTCCGGCATCGAGCGAATTGTTCTGCGTAGTCTTACCGGCAATTGTTGCCGTATCGGGGGCAATCTTGACCGGTATGACGGCAGGATTTGCGATGGACGCCGTGCCGTCCGCTACGCTAGTCAGCGAAATATTCTGATCCGTTGCAGCGATGCCATTCGTTTTATCCAAATTGCCTATTGCGTCGGCGGCTGCGACAGTTGGAATGGCTGTAGCAGCCGTCGCCACAACTGTCGTAACCGCAGGACTTGTCGTGGCGTTCAGGGCCATAACGGCGGCCAGCGTTGCCGCATCGGGCTGCGCAGGCGCTTGTGCGGATGTCTGATCAGGCGCAGCTTGCGCACTGGCTTTATCGGTCGCTGCGGGTTGGTCGGAGGATGACGCCTTTTTCTCCGTACCGCCGGCTTGACGGCACCCATTCAAAACGTGCGCAAAACTTTGTTGCTGCGAGCCTGCGTCGGGATCCGCGCCTTGTGCGCCGTTGGCGTTCGAGGGCGGCGCTTGTGTTGCAGGCGTGATCGCCGCGATGGGCGTCATGCGAAGCTCGGCCATGGCTGTTCCTTTTCAAGTTAGGCGCTGTGCCAACACTTGAGCAAAGGCTATGCCAGGAAAATCAAATTCGGTTGTCGAGTTTGATTGCACCGCGTGGCGGAAGACGTTTTGCACGCCTTCACGATTCGCCTTTTTCGCGATGTTGCTTCGCTGCGTGCTCGTCGTTCTGACGTTGCTCGTCCTTGTTCAAACGTCTGTGATCGGCCGCCAGCTTGCGCGCCGACAAGGTATCGAACGCCTTCATGCGATTGCGTTCTGATACCCATTGTTTCTGGCCTTGCGAAGTCAGTTGCTTGGAATTGTCGACGATTTGCTGTTGCTGGACGATGGCGTCATCGAGCTTGCCGATGAACACCGAATAATTGCGCCAGGCGTCGGGACCGATGCCGTCGCGCGCGGCTTGCATGAAGCGCTCGCGGTATTCCTTACGATATTGAATCAGCATATCGAGTTTGACTTCGCACGCGTGTTCGCTGGTCAGCAAGGCTCCGAGCCGCTTGGTCGCTTCATCCACGCGGCCTTGCGCCAATTCCAATAGCATTTCGATGGGAGTTTGCTTAGCCATTTGTGCTTAGAGAGTCTGTCCGAACAGCGTATGCAAAGCGCCTAAGCTATCTTCGTAGTCCGTACGTGTTTCTATCTTCTGCTGCAGGAAGGCTTCGAGCTGCGGATACATGCGCACCGCCTCATCAAGTAGCGGATCGGCGCCGGATTGGTAAGCGCCCACGGCAATCAGGTCGCGCGAGCGCTGATAACGCGAGAACAATTGCTTGAAGCGTCGGACCAGATCGAAGTGAGCGGGGCGGATCAAGTTATGCATCGCGCGCGAAATGGACTGCTCGATATCGATGGCGGGGTAATGCCCCTGATCGGCCAGCGCACGAGTGAGCACGAAGTGGCCGTCGAGAATTGCGCGCGCGGCATCTGCAATCGGATCTTGCTGATCGTCGCCTTCGGCAAGCACGGTATAGAACGCAGTGATGGAGCCGCCACCTTCCAGGCCGTTGCCCGCGCGCTCCACCAGGGCAGGCATGCGCGCGAAAACCGACGGTGGATAGCCGCGTGTCACGGGCGGTTCGCCGATCGCCAATGCAATCTCGCGCTGCGCCATGGCATAGCGCGTGAGCGAATCCATGATCAACAGCACGTGCTTGCCTTGATCGCGGAAATGTTCGGCTATGGTAGTGGCATAAGCAGCGCCTTGCAGACGCATCAACGGACTGGTATCGGCGGGTGCTGCAACGACTACTGAGCGTGCAAGACCGTCGATGCCGAGATTCTGCTCGATGAACTCCTTGACCTCGCGACCGCGTTCGCCGATCAGTCCCACGACTATGACTTCAGCATCCGTGTAGCGCGCCATCATGCCGATCAATACGGACTTGCCTACGCCCGAGCCCGAGAACAAACCCAGACGCTGGCCGCGCCCGACAGTGAGAAGACCATTGATGGCGCGAATGCCAACGTCCATGGTCTGCGCGATCGGTGCACGCCCAAGCGGATTGATAGGGCGGCTTTGCAAAGAACGAGTTTGATGGGCGGCCAGCGGACCGAGCCCATCGAGCGGGCGGCCCGCACCATCCAGCACGCGGCCGAGCAAACTTTCGCCGACGGGCAAGTGCTTGGCGCGGTCGGATGCGCGGCGGCGCGGTTCGACGCGTTCGGCTGCGGAAGGAATGGGTTGAGCCGGCTCGTTCGGAATGACTTGCACGCCAGGTGCCAGACCGAATACATCATCCGTCGGCATCATGAAAAGTTTATCGCCGGAGAAGCCCACGACTTCAGCTTCAACCGCACCGCCGCCTGGGACCAGCACGCGGCATCCTGAACCGAGCGGCAATTTCAAACCGGCGGCTTCCATGACCAAGCCATTGATGCGCGTCAACCGGCCCGATACTTGATAGGGCGGCGTGGCGCGCGCAAGTTTGCGGCAGTCCTTCAGATAGCCGCGCCAGTTAGTGCCGAAGTGTTCGTTAGTGCCGGAGCGTTCCATT
>DASUGV010000284.1:0-4311 GCA_036273835.1 Rhodocyclaceae bacterium | reverse complement strand
AGTCCCGGCACCACGTTGTATTGCGTAATCCCCTCGGGGTTGTAGCGGCGCTGGATACGCAGCTCGAATGGCGCGGGCGGTATTTGTAAATTGGCGAGCGTGCCCGTGAGATCGTGCTGCAGCGCGGTTTGCGCGAGCTGTTGCACGGCAGCGATGGCGTTGCCAGTGGCGGAGGGATCCGTCGCGTCCGCTTCGAGCAACAGGGCTGGTCTTTCGCCGCGTATCACTTGGCGTGAAAAATCAGCCGGAATCGTTATCGCAAATTGCACCGAACCCTCCGCCAGCATGCGATCGGCCTGCGCTTCGCTCACGTTGGCGTTGGTTACTTCGAAATAGCCGGAATTCTCCAGCGCGCGCACGATGCTGCGTGTAAATATTCCATTATCATGCGGAACCACAACCGTCGGCAAACGCTTGGGATCGCCGTTGATGGCAAAACCGAACAATGTCATCTGAATGAGCGGAATGCCAATCATCATCGCAAAAGTGAATCGATCGCGCCGCAGCTGGATGAATTCCTTCAGCATCACGGCGGCCAGTCGCTGCAGATTTAATCGTTGTAGATCGAGTCGTCGAAGCCAGCGCATAGGACGTATCAGGCGAAGTTGTCAGGAGACTGGCGCATCAGATAGATGAAGATATCTTCCAGCGCGGGCGCGACGGCTGTCCATTTCAAGCCGGCGCGCGTGCGATACGGCGCCAGCGCGGCGTTCAGCTCACCTTCGTTGGCGCTGCTGACATGCAGCGTATTGCCGAAACGCGTCACGATCTCGATAGCGGGTACCGCTTCGAGTTCGGCCGTCAATTCATTGATGCCCGGACCACTCACCGTCCACGTCGAAATGGCGCTGCGCGCCACCAATTCCGCGGGCGTGCCGCTGGCCAGTAATTTGCCGTAAGCGATGTAGCCAAGCCGCGTGCAACGTTCGGCTTCGTCCATGTAGTGCGTCGACACGAGTACCGTGATGCCGCTTGCGGTGAGCTTGTTGATCTCGTCCCAGAAATCGCGGCGCGCCTTCGGGTCGACGCCCGCCGTGGGTTCATCCAGCAGCAGCAATTCCGGCTCATGCAACATGCATGCGGCCAGCGCCAGGCGTTGCTTCCAGCCGCCCGACAAACTACCGGCCAACTGCTTCTGGCGCGATGCCAAGCCCAGGCGTTCCAGCGCGTCGTCCACACGTTTTTGACGGTTGTTCATGCCGTACATGCGCGCGATGAAATCGAGGTTTTCGTGCAGACTCAGATCGTCATAGAGACCAAAGCGCTGCGTCATATAGCCGACCTTGCGTTTGATTGCCGCCGCCTCGCGCACGACATCGAAACCCAATGTATGACCAGCTCCGGAATCTGGCGTGAGCAATCCGCACATCATGCGGATCGAAGTCGTCTTGCCCGAACCGTTTGGGCCGAGGAAACCGTAAATCTCGCCTTTGCGCACTTGCATACTCAGACCGTCGACGACAGTTTTGTTGCCGTAACGTTTGGTGAGCTTGTCGACGTCGATGACGATGTCATTGTTAATGCGGGACGGCTCGCCGTTCATTGCGAGGCCTTCGTTGCCGTTCGCTCTTGCGCGCCGATTTCGACATCGACCGGCTGCCCAGGGTGCAGACTGTATATGCCATCTGCATCAGGAATGGCTTCGACCAGAAAAACGAGCCGCTCTCGATTGGCCTTGCTATAAATGACCGGCGGCGTGAACTCCGCTTGATCGGCGATGAAACTGATGCGTGCATTGATCGGCGCACCGCATCCATCGCAGCGCACCGTCACCGTATCGCCTTGCTTGATCTGCGCGAGCTGTGTCTCCGCGACGAAGAAGCGCACCTTGATCGCGCCAGGTTCCAGCAGGCTGACGATGGGACTGCCAGCCGGCACCCATTCGCCAACACGATAGAGCGTGTCATCGACACGCGCCGTGGCGGGCGCGCTGACGGCCTTCTGCGTCAGCCGCCATTGGTTCTGCTGCAACTGTGCCTGCGCGGCCGCCGTTGCCGCTTTGGCGGCCACCTGACTGTCTTGCCGCGCGGCGAGTTTAGCGACACGCAATTGCGCTTCCATCTCTCTAACCTGCGCCGCATCCGCATCGCGCGTTGTTTGCAGCGTGGTCAACGTATCCGGTGACACGAAGCCCGCTTGGGCCAATTTACGCTGCCTGCCCAGCGTGCTCTCGGATTGGCGCAGCGATGCTTTCGCAGCGTCGACTTGCGAAGCGATTGCCGCGAGTTCGTCCGGCCGTTTGCCCTTGCCGAGATCGTTGGCTTGCGCCTGTGCCTGCACGACCTGCGCAGCGGATTGGCGCACGGCTGCGGCCTCGTCGTCTTGATCGAGCAGAAATAGTGGCGCAGCCGCCTTGACCTCGTCGCCGCGTTGAACATCGAGTTGAACGAGACGCCCGGCGATGGGCGAAGCGACGCGCAAATATTCCGCTTCCACATAACCGTTGAGCAAGTCCGGTTTGGATTTGCCACAGCCGGCCAATAACACAATCATCAGGAATGCCGAATAAATTTTTTCCACACATCCTCCGGCAATATATTCAACCTGCATTATCCCCGCATCTAAGCAGGCATCGCCTGTATCTCGTGCAGCGCGTATTGCACACGGCACAGCAACGACTCACAATGTGCGGCCGAGTCCCAGTTCCCAGCAAGCGCCAATCCCATGAGCGACAAGCGTATCGCCTACTATCGCAAAGCTGCCGGTGGCTTCGATGCCTTGAAGGCATCCCTGGCTGCGCTGCAGGAACAAGGGATTGTAGCCAAAGGCATGCGCACTATGCGCAGTGCTAATCAAGCCGACGGATTCGATTGTCCCGGCTGCGCCTGGCCCGACAAGAATCATCATTCGAGTTTCGAGTTCTGCGAGAACGGCGTCAAAGCCGTCGCGGCCGAATCCACCGCGCGCCGTATCACCGCCGAATTTTTCGCGCAGCATACGGTGAGCTGGCTTGCCGAACAGGACGACTATTTCCTGGAAGCGCAGGGACGTCTTATCGAGCCGATGTGCTTCGATGCCGCCAGCGATTGCTACAAGCCGATTGCCTGGTCCGACGCGTTCAAGCTCATCGCCGCACGGCTCAATGCCCTGGGTCATCCGGACGATGCCATTTTCTACACCTCGGGCCGTACTTCGAACGAAGCCGCTTTTTTGTACCAACTATTCGTTCGCGAATTCGGCACCAACAATCTACCCGACTGCTCGAATATGTGTCATGAGCCATCGGGCGTTGCCATGAAAGAACAGATCGGTACCGGCAAAGGCACGGTCACGCTGGAAGATTTCGAACATGCCGATGCCATATTCATTTTCGGTCAGAATCCCGGCACCAATCATCCGCGCATGCTCGGTGAATTGCGCACGGCCGCGAAACGCGGCTGCAAGATCGTTGTCTTCAATCCTTTGCGCGAACGCGGACTGGAACGCTTTGCCGATCCGAAAAATCCGGTCGAACTGCTCGGCGGCGAAACGAAGTTAGCATCGCATTACTATCAGCTCGCCATCGGCGGCGATCTTGCGGCAGTCAAAGGCATCGCCAAAGCAGTGCTCGAAGCCGGTGCGGAAGACGTGCCTTTCATTGGCAAGCACACAGAAAATTTTGGTCCATTCCGGCACGAAGTATTGGTCGAGAGTTGGTCGGCAATCGAAGCGTCCAGCGGCCTGACGCGCGCGCAAATGGAAGAAGCCGCCCAGATCTACATGAGCAGCGATGCGACGATATGCACATGGGGTATGGGCATCACTCAGCACAAGCATTCTGTGGCGACCATCCAGATGCTATGCAATCTGCTGCTACTCAGAGGCAACATCGGCAAACCCGGAGCGGGCGCATGTCCGGTGCGCGGACATTCCAATGTGCAAGGCGACCGCACGATGGGCATCTACGAAAAACCTTCCGCGGACCTTCTCGACAAACTCGGCAATACGTTTGATTTTTCGCCGCCGCGTCAGCCGGGCCACGATGTCGTCGCGGCCATCGAAGCCATGCTGACGAATCGGGGCAAGGTCTTCTTCGCCATGGGCGGCAATTTTGCCGTCGCCACACCGGATAGCGATCGTACCCAAATGGCATTACGCGGTTGCGCGCTGACGGTACATGTCGCCACCAAGCTCAACCGCTCGCACCTCGTGCACGGTAAAGAAGCGCTGATCCTGCCGTGTCTCGGACGCACTGAGATCGATATGCAGGTCACCGGACCGCAAGCGGTGACGGTGGAAGATTCCATGAGCATGGTACATCTCTCGCTCGGCATGAACCCGCCCGCTGGCGAAGCGTTGATGTCGGAACCCGCCATCGTCGCGAATCTCGCC
>DASUGV010000283.1:0-17868 GCA_036273835.1 Rhodocyclaceae bacterium | reverse complement strand
CGCGTCGACTATTCCGGCCGTTCGGTGATTACAGTGGGCCCGCAACTCAAGTTGCATCAATGCGGTCTGCCGAAATTGATGGCTCTGGAGCTTTTTAAACCTTTCATCTTTAACAAGCTCGAATTGATGGGTTTGGCTACGACAATCAAGCAAGCCAAGAAACTCGTCGAAGCGCAAGAGCCAGTGGTGTGGGACATTCTCGAAGACGTCATTCGCGAACATCCCGTCATGCTTAACCGCGCGCCAACGTTGCACCGTTTGGGCATCCAGGCTTTCGAGCCGATCTTGATCGAAGGCAAGGCCATTCAGTTGCATCCGCTGGTTTGCGTCGCATTCAACGCCGACTTCGACGGCGATCAGATGGCTGTTCACGTGCCTCTGTCGCTTGAAGCACAAATGGAAGCACGCACGTTGATGTTGGCGTCGAACAACGTGCTGTCGCCCGCCAACGGTGAACCGATCATCGTGCCGTCACAGGACATCGTGCTGGGTCTCTACTACGCGACGCGCGCCGGTGTGAATGTGGCAGGCGAAGGCATGGCCTTCGCAGACGTGTCGGAAGTCAAGCGCGCATATGAATCCAAGCAGATTTCGCTGCATGCGAAAATCGCGGTGCGTATTCGGGAAGCCGCATTCGATGAAAACGGCGAGAAGGTCGAAAAAGTTACACGTTACGAAACGACTGTTGGCCGCTCGCTGTTGTCGGAAATTCTGCCCGCGGGTCTATCGTTCAGCGTGATCGACAAGCCGCTAAAGAAAAAAGAAATCTCGCGCTTGATCAATACTTCTTTCCGTCGCTGTGGTTTGCGCGAGACGGTGATCTTCGCCGACAAGCTTATGCAATTTGGTTTTACTCTGGCGACGCGCGCAGGTATCTCGATCGCGGTGAAGGACATGCTGGTGCCGAAAAGCAAGGAAAGCATCATCTCCGCGTCTGAGCATGAAGTGAAAGAAATTGCGCAGCAATATGCATCGGGTCTCGTGACCGATGGCGAGCGCTACAACAAGGTGGTGGATATCTGGGGCCGTACGGGCGATCAAGTTGCTCGCGCGATGATGGAACAGCTTGGCCAGGAAGACGTGGTCGACCGTTTCGGCAAGGCTGTTAAGCAGGAGTCTTTCAACTCCATCTACATGATGGCGGACTCCGGCGCGCGCGGTTCTGCGGCGCAGATTCGCCAGCTCGCAGGTATGCGCGGTCTGATGGCCAAGCCGGATGGTTCGATCATCGAGACGCCGATTACCACCAACTTCCGTGAAGGCCTCAACGTTCTGCAGTACTTCATCTCGACTCACGGCGCGCGCAAAGGTTTGGCCGATACGGCATTGAAGACGGCAAACTCAGGCTATCTCACACGGCGTCTGGTGGATGTGACGCAGGATCTGGTGGTGACCGAAGACGATTGCGGCACAACCAACGGCTTCGCCATGAAAGCGCTGATCGAAGGCGGCGAAGTGGTCGAGGCCTTGCGTGAACGCATTCTTGGTCGTGTTGCGATCGATGACATCATCAATCCCGAAACGCAGGACGTCGTCCTCGAAGCAGGATCGTTGCTCGACGAGGACGCTTGCGATCTGGTCGACACACTGGGTATCGATGAGGTGCGCGTGCGTACGCCATTGTCATGCGATACACGCTATGGTTTGTGCGCCAAGTGCTATGGCCGTGATCTCGGCCGTGGTTCGCTGGTGAACGTTGGTGAGGCTATCGGCGTGATCGCGGCGCAGTCCATCGGCGAGCCAGGCACGCAGCTGACGATGCGCACGTTCCACGTCGGTGGTGCGGCCTCGCGTGCTGCGCTGGCCAGTTCGGTTGAAGCCAAGTCGACGGGTTCCGTGCGCTTTACCGGCAATATGCGTTATGTCACTACGGCCAAAGGCGAGAAAGTGGTGATTGCGCGCTCGGCTGAATTGGTGGTCGCCGACGACGTGGGTCGCGAGCGCGAGCGCCACAAGATTCCGTATGGCGCGACGCTGCTGGCCGATGATGGCGCAGCCATCAAAGCCGGCAAGCAACTCGCGACATGGGATCCGCATACACGACCCATCGTGACCGAGTTCGCCGGCACCATCAAGTTCGAGAATGTCGAAGAAGGTTCGACCGTTGCGCGGCAGATCGATGAAGTGACGGGGTTATCGACCCTGGTTGTCATCGATGCAAAGCGCCGTGCGACCACTGGCTCGAGCAAAAGCGGTGTGCGTCCGCAGGTCAAGCTGATCAACGAAGCGGGTGAAGAAGTCAAGATCGCAGGCACGGATCACTCGGTGACGATTACCTTTCAGGTTGGTTCGCTGATTACAGTGAAAGATGGACAGCAGGTTTATGTCGGTGACGTGCTTGCGCGCATTCCGCAAGAGTCTGCCAAGACTCGCGACATTACGGGCGGTCTGCCGCGTGTGGCGGAACTATTCGAAGCGCGTGCGCCGAAAGATGCTGGCATGCTGGCCGAGGTCACGGGTTCGCTGTCGTTTGGTAAAGATACCAAGGGTAAGCAACGTCTGGTGATTACTGAGCCGGATGGCACGGTACACGAAACGCTGATTCCGAAGGAAAAGCATGTACTCGTGCACGATGGTCAGATCGTGCAACGTGGCGAATTGATCGTCGACGGTCCGGCTGATCCGCACGATATTCTTCGCCTCCAAGGCGTAGAAGCGCTGGCGCGTTACATCATCGACGAAGTGCAGGATGTGTATCGTTTGCAAGGTGTGAAGATCAATGACAAGCACATCGAAGTGATCGTGCGTCAGATGTTGCGCCGGGTGGTGGTGACAGATCCGGGCGATGCGCGCTTTATTCGTGAAGAGCAGGTCGAACGTTCCGAAGTGCTCGATGAAAATGATCGCGTCATTGCCATCGGCAAACAACCGGCGGCTTATGAATACATGCTGCTGGGTATTACCAAGGCATCGTTGTCGACCGATTCCTTTATCTCTGCCGCATCGTTCCAAGAGACCACGCGCGTTTTGACCGAAGCTGCAATCATGGGCAAGCGCGACGAGTTGCGTGGTTTGAAGGAAAACGTCATCGTGGGTCGTTTGATACCAGCGGGTACCGGCTTGGCCTATCACCGCATGCGTCGAGGCGGTGTAGCTGCCGCAGTCGAACTCGCGGGCGGAAGCGTTGCGGATACCGGCGAGTTGACGGCAGAGGACGTATTCGTAGCGCCGGAAGCAAGTTGACGTGGGGTGCGGGGGTCATCTATACTCCCGCCTCTTTTGACGGATCGACGTAATTTTTGCGCGGATGGCCAATCGTAGTCTCTCGCGCAGCCGATCCGGTTTTTGTCCGCTGGGGTAGCAGTGCCCCGGCATAAATAAGATTGCACTATGCCAACAATCAATCAGCTGGTACGCAAACCGCGGCAATCGCCAGTGACCAAGAGCAAGGTTCCGGCGCTTGAAGCAAGTCCGCAAAAACGTGGTGTTTGCACTCGTGTCTATACCACGACACCGAAAAAGCCGAACTCCGCACTTCGTAAGGTCGCCAAGGTGCGCTTGACGAATGGTTTCGAAGTCATCTCCTACATCGGTGGTGAAGGTCACAATTTGCAGGAGCACTCGGTTGTACTGATTCGCGGTGGTCGTGTGAAGGATTTGCCTGGTGTGCGTTATCACATCGTACGTGGC
Source organism: Rhodocyclaceae bacterium (assembly GCA_036273835.1). Taxonomy (GTDB): domain Bacteria; phylum Pseudomonadota; class Gammaproteobacteria; order Burkholderiales; family Rhodocyclaceae; genus DASUGV01. The sequence goes on along the minus strand of DASUGV010000283.1, from coordinate 14,238 downwards.
TCACTCGACCTCCAAGGCGTGAAGGACCGGAAGCAGTCACGTTCCAAGTACGGCGCGAAGCGTCCCAAGAAGTCTTAACTGTCGGCATTTGTTGATTAGAGGTCGTTATGCCCCGTCGTCGTGAAGTACCCAAACGCGAAATCCTGCCTGATCCGAAATTCGGAAGCCAGGACGTTTCCAAATTCATTAGCGTCATCATGATGAGCGGCAAGAAGGCAGTTGCCGAACGCATCGTGTATGGTGCGCTGGATACGATATCCAGCAAGTCTGGCAAAAATCCCATTGATGTATTTTTGGCTGCGGTTGCCAATGTCAAACCGGCAGTCGAAGTGAAGAGCCGCCGCGTGGGTGGTGCGAACTACCAGGTACCTGTCGAAGTGCGCCCATCGCGCCGCATGGCCTTGTCGATGCGTTGGATTCGCGAAGCAGCTCGTAAACGTTCCGAGAAGTCGATGGCTCAACGTTTGGCTGGTGAACTGATGGAAGCTTCCGAAGGCCGTGGTGCTGCGATGAAGAAGCGCGACGAAGTGCACCGCATGGCCGACGCCAACAAGGCATTTGCTCATTACCGGTTCTGATTGCAATCGTAACCGGCGTATATCGGGCCCTGCAAAGGGCTCGAATGCTTTTTGCGATGGATAAACGCTTGAACTAAAAACCATTCCATCGTTTGAAATACAGGATTAGCTAAGCAAAGGTTAGTACCGTGGCCCGCAAGACTCCGATCGAGCGATATCGCAATATAGGCATTTCTGCCCACATCGACGCCGGTAAAACGACGACGACTGAGCGCATTCTTTTCTATACCGGTGTCAATCACAAAATCGGCGAAGTGCATGATGGCGCTGCGACCATGGACTGGATGGAGCAAGAGCAAGAGCGCGGTATCACCATTACCTCGGCTGCGACGACTTGCTTCTGGAAGGGCATGGGTGGCAACTATCCCGATCACCGTATCAACATCATCGACACACCGGGGCACGTTGACTTCACGATCGAAGTCGAACGTTCGATGCGTGTGCTGGATGGTGCTTGCATGGTGTATTGCGCGGTGGGTGGCGTGCAGCCCCAATCTGAAACCGTATGGCGTCAAGCCAATAAGTACAGTGTTCCGCGTCTCGCTTTCGTCAACAAGATGGATCGCCAAGGCGCCGATTTTTTCAAAGTGTACAACCAGATGCGTACGCGTTTGGCTGCCAATCCGATACCCATTCAAGTGCCCATCGGTGCAGAGGAATCTTTCACCGGCGTCATCGATTTGGTGAAGATGAAAGCCGTCGTGTGGGATGAAGCGTCCCAAGGCACGAAATTTAGTTACGAAGAAATTCCCGCTAGTCTACTGGAGACGGCAAAGGAGTGGCGCGAGAAAATGCTTGAAGCCGCAGCCGAGTCGTCCGAAGTGCTGATGGATAAGTACCTTGAGGACGGTGATTTATCGGAGGCTGATCTCAAGCAAGCGTTGCGCGATCGAACCATCAAGGGCGAAATCGTGCCGATGATGTGCGGGACGGCTTTCAAGAACAAAGGTGTTCAGGCCATGCTTGACGCTGTCATAGACTACATGCCCTCGCCAGTCGACATCCCTCCGGTGGCGGGTGTCGATGACGATGAAAAACCGGCCGAGCGCCGCGCGACGGATAACGAAAAATTTTCGGCGCTAGCTTTTAAGCTTATGACGGACAAATATGTCGGTCAGCTTACTTTCATCCGCGTGTATTCGGGTGTGTTGAAATCAGGCGACACGGTATATAACCCGATCAAAGGCAAGAAGGAACGCATTGGTCGGTTGGTGCAGATGCACGCTAACAATCGCGAAGAAATCGACGAAGTGTGCGCTGGTGACATTGCGGCTGCCATCGGATTGTCGTCCGTAACGACCGGTGAGACGCTTTGCCCGCCCGATAGCGTCATCACGCTAGAACGCATGATATTTCCAGAACCGGTTATTCACGTTGCGGTGGAACCCCGGACCAAAGGCGACCAGGAAAAGATGGGTGTCGCATTGGGCCGCCTTGCGCAAGAAGATCCATCGTTCCGTGTGCGTACCGACGAAGATTCCGGACAAACGATTATCTCCGGCATGGGCGAGTTGCACTTAGAGATCATCGTCGACCGCATGAAGCGCGAGTTTGGCGTCGAAGCCAATGTCGGCGCGCCGCAAGTGGCTTATCGCGAAACCATTCGCAAGACCGTGGAAGATGCCGAAGGCAAATTCGTCAAGCAGTCGGGGGGTCGTGGTCAGTATGGTCACGTCGTGCTCAAGATCGAGCCAAACCAGCCGGGCAAAGGCTACGAATTCGTTGACGCCATCAAGGGCGGCGTTGTGCCGCGCGAATACATTCCTGCTGTCGATAAGGGCCTGCAAGATTCATTGCCCAACGGTGTCCTGGCTGGTTTTCCGGTAGTAGACGTGAAATGCACTTTGCATTTCGGTTCCTACCACGATGTTGACTCCAACGAAAATGCCTTCAAGATGGCGGCCTCGATGGCTTTCAAAGAAGGGTGCCGCCGTGCCAGTCCAGTCATCCTTGAACCTATGATGGCGGTCGAAGTCGAGACGCCGGAAGATTTCATGGGTAACGTCATGGGCGACCTGTCAGGTCGTCGTGGTGTCGTGCAGGGCATGGAAGATTTGCCGGGTGGTATCAAGGCCATTAAGGCCGAGGTGCCGCTGGCCGAGATGTTTGGCTACTCGACGACGATGCGTTCGTTGTCGCAGGGGCGTGCAACATACTCGATGGAGTTTAAGCACTACGCTGAGGCGCCGAAAAATGTCGCCGATGCAATCATCAACAAGAAATAAACAACACCGTTCGCTAACAGCGTGATTGAGGACTAAAAAATGGCCAAGGAAAAGTTTCAACGGACAAAGCCGCACGTGAATGTAGGCACGATAGGACACGTTGACCACGGAAAGACGACGCTGACAGCGGCGATCACGACAGTGCTGGCCTCCAAGTTCGGTGGCGCGGCGAAGAAGTACGACGAAATCGACGCAGCACCCGAAGAAAAAGCGCGCGGCATCACCATCAACACCGCCCACGTCGAATACGAAACAGCCAACCGTCACTACGCCCACGTCGACTGCCCGGGCCACGCCGATTATGTCAAGAACATGATCACCGGCGCCGCGCAAATGGATGGCGCCATCCTCGTCTGTTCTGCCGCCGACGGCCCCATGCCCCAGACGCGCGAACACATCCTGCTCGCCCGCCAAGTCGGTGTGCCCTACATCATCGTCTTCCTCAACAAATGCGACATGGTCGATGACGCCGAACTACTCGAACTCGTCGAAATGGAAGTGCGTGAGCTCCTCTCCAAATACGAATTCCCCGGCGACGACATCCCCATCGTCAAAGGCAGCGCCCTCAAAGCGCTCGAAGGCGACAAAGGTGAGCTCGGCGAAGTCGCCATCATGGCCCTGGCCGACGCCCTCGACAGCTACATCCCCACACCGGAACGGGCCATCGACCAACCCTTCCTGCTCCCGATCGAAGACGTCTTCTCCATCTCCGGTCGCGGCACCGTCGTCACCGGACGTGTCGAACGCGGCATCGTCAAAGTTGGCGAAGAAATCGAAATCGTCGGCATCAAAGACACCCAAAAGACCATCTGCACCGGTGTCGAAATGTTCCGCAAACTGCTCGACCAAGGTCAAGCGGGCGACAACGTCGGCGTCCTCCTGCGTGGCACCAAGCGCGAAGAAGTCGAACGTGGCCAAGTGCTATGCAAACCGGGCTCCATCAAGCCCCACACCCACTTCACCGGCGAAGTGTACGTGCTCAGCAAAGACGAAGGCGGCCGTCACACCCCGTTCTTCAACAACTACCGTCCGCAGTTCTACTTCCGCACGACCGACGTCACCGGCTCCATCGCCCTGCCCGAAGGCACCGAGATGGTCATGCCGGGCGACAACGTCTCGATCACGGTCAAGCTCATTGCTCCGATCGCGATGGAAGAGGGGCTGCGCTTCGCGATTCGTGAAGGTGGCCGGACTGTCGGTGCTGGTGTCGTGGCGAAAATTATTGAGTAATTGTTTTTTGATCGGCGTGCGATTAAGATCGCACGCCGTTGTTCGTAGCAACGTTCTTTCCGCTCTTTATCGCTCTTTAGGAAAATCATGGCAAACCAGAAAATTCGTATTCGCCTCAAGGCATTCGACTATCGCTTGATCGATCAGTCCGCGCTTGAGATTGTTGACACCGCCAAGCGTACCGGCGCAGTCGTGCGTGGCCCAGTGCCGCTGCCGACGCGCATCGAACGATTCGATGTTTTGCGTTCGCCGCACGTCAACAAAACTTCGCGCGATCAGTTCGAGATCCGTACTCACCAGCGTCTAATGGACATTATCGATCCAACGGATAAGACCGTAGATGCGCTGATGAAACTTGATTTACCTGCAGGTGTGGACGTCGAAATCAAATTGCAGTGATCCGCTTGCAAACGGTGTCGCTTTTAAGCTAGAATGCGCGGCTTCGCATTTTGCATGAGCAAATTGCAATAGCGTTGTAATGAGTTTTTAGCGGCTTGGTCAATCGCAACCGAGCCATAGGAGAACAAAATGAGTCTAGGCCTTGTCGGTCGCAAGGTCGGCATGACTCGCATTTTTGCCGAGGACGGTGCTTCCGTTCCGGTAACTGTGCTTGACGTGTCGAACAATCGCGTGACCCAGATCAAGACGTCTGAAGTGGACGGATATACGTCCATTCAGGTGGCCTTCGGAAAGCGGCGTCCCAGCCGCGTTACCAAGGCGATTGCCGGCCATCTCGCAAAAGCGGGTGTGGAGGCAGGTCATATCCTTCGCGAATTCCCGGTTTCCACCGAACAGGTGGGCGGCTATAAACCAGGCGATGTGATTAGCGTAGAAATTTTTGCTGTCGGGCAGAAAGTGGATGTCACGGGCACGACGATCGGCAAGGGCTATGCTGGCGTCATTAAGCGTCATCACTTCTCTTCAAATCGTGCTTCCCACGGTAACTCCAAGAGCCACAACGTACCGGGTTCCATTGGTATGGCGCAGGATCCGGGTCGCGTATTTCCCGGCAAGCGCATGACCGGTCATTTGGGTGACGTCAAGCGCACGGTACAGAATCTCGAAGTGGTTCGTGTTGATGCGGAACGTGGTCTGCTGCTCGTAAAGGGTGCGGTACCGGGGTCTGAAGGCGGTGATGTCATCGTGCGTCCTGCTGTGAAATCGGCGAGCTGAGCGGAGACGGCATGGAACTCAAATTAATTAACGAACAAGGTCAATCCGCTGCGACGTTGCAGGCGTCCGACACGCTGTTCGGCCGTGAGTACAACGAGGCGTTGGTTCATCAGCTCGTCGTTGCATATCAGGCTAACGCACGTTCTGGCAACCGTGCGCAAAAAGATCGTACCGATGTCAAGCATTCGACGAAAAAACCTTGGCGCCAAAAAGGCACGGGTCGTGCGCGCGCCGGTATGACATCGTCACCGATCTGGCGTGGTGGTGGCCGCATCTTTCCGAATAGCCCCGAAGAAAACTTCACGCAAAAAGTGAACCGCAAGATGTTCCGTGCGGGCATTGCGTCGATTCTGTCGCAGCTTGTGCGCGAGGATCGTTTAGCGGTAGTAGAGAATGTCAGTCTCGATTCTCCCAAGACCCGTTTGTTGGCTCAAAAGCTCAAAGGTTACGGCGTCGAAAAGGTGTTGGTGATTACGGACGAGATTGACGAGAACCTTTATCTCTCGTCGCGCAATTTGGCTGACGTGTTAGTACTTGAAGCGCATGAAGCGGATCCGGTGTCGCTGGTTCATTATCCGCGCGTGCTGATTACTCGTGCGGCAGTCGCGAAGATGGAGGAAATGTGGCAATGAACTTCAGTCAAGAGCGATTGGTGCAGGTGCTGCTTGCGCCGCAGGTTTCTGAGAAGGCGACGGCTATCGCCGAAAAAAATGAGCAAGTAATTTTTCACGTTGTAAGCGACGCGACCAAGCCCGAAGTGAAAGCGGCTGTCGAGTTGCTTTTCAAAGTGCAAGTTGATTCCGTGCAGATCCTTAACGTCAAGGGTAAGACCAAACGTTTTGGCGGTGTCGTGGGTCAGCGCAAAGGTTGGAAAAAGGCTTTTGTTTGTTTGAAGCCTGGCCAGGAAATTAACTTTGTTGGTGGGGGGGCTGCGTAATGCTGGTCAAGGTAAAACCAACTTCCCCGGGTCGTCGTGGTGTCGTCAGGGTCGTCAATCCGAACCTATACAAAGGCCGTCCGGTTGCTGGGCTGGTCGAAAAGCAATCGAAATCCGCAGGGCGCAATAATCGTGGCATCATAACCACACGTCATATCGGTGGCGGCCACAAGCAACACTATCGCTTAATCGATTTCAAACGCAATAAGGATGGTATTGCGGCCAAAGTTGAGCGTATCGAATACGATCCGAACCGCACGGCTGATATCGCGCTGCTGTGTTATGCCGATGGCGAGCGGCGCTACATTATTGCGCCCAAGGGCTTGCAAGTGGGACAGGAAATCATCAGTGGATCGGAGGCTCCGATCAAATCCGGCAATGCATTGCCGATCCGCAACATTCCTGTAGGTACCACGATTCATTGCATCGAGATGATGCCTGGCAAGGGTGCGCAGATTGCTCGCGCCGCAGGTACGTCTGTGCAGCTGTTGGCGCGTGAAGGCAGTTATGCGCAATTGCGTTTGCGTTCCGGTGAAATACGCCGTGTGCATATTGAATGCCGTGCGACCGTCGGCGAGGTTGGTAACGAAGAACACAACCTGCGCAAGATCGGTAAGGCTGGTGCCCAGCGTTGGCGTGGCATTCGCCCGACGGTGCGCGGCGTGGTGATGAATCCGATCGATCACCCGCATGGCGGTGGCGAAGGCCGTACGGGTGAAGGCCGTGTGCCGGTCAGTCCTTGGGGTACTCCGACCAAGGGTTACAGAACCCGTAAGAACAAGCGCACGAACAGCATGATCGTTCAGCGTCGTCACAAACGTTAAGAGGTAGTCATGGCACGTTCTGTAAAAAAAGGACCGTTTGTGGATAGCCATCTCTTGAAGAGAGTGGACGCCGCAGTCAGTACCAACGACAAGCGTCCGATCAAGACTTGGTCACGCCGTTCAACGGTGTTGCCGGAATTCGTTGGTCTCACGATTGCTGTGCATAACGGTCGTCAACACATTCCGGTATATGTCTCCGAGAACATGGTTGGCCACAAGCTCGGCGAATTTGCGTTGACGCGTACCTTCAAGGGACATGCGGCGAGCAAAAAAGTGAAGGCTACTAAGTAAGGGTTATGACAATGGAAACTATTGCCACCTTGCGCGGTGTTCGCCTGTCTGCCCAGAAGGGTCGGCTTGTAGCCGATCTAGTGCGAGGCAAGCGCGTGGATCAAGCGCTGAATATTTTGCAGTTCTGCCCCAAAAAGGGCGCTGGAATTGTCAAGAAAGTGTTGGAGTCTGCGATTGCCAATGCCGAACACAATGACGGCGCGGATATCGACACGCTGAAGATCAAGACGATTTACGTTGAAAAGGCGACTTCTTTGAAGCGATTCGCTGCGCGGGCCAAAGGCCGCGGCAATCGAATCATCAAGCAGACTTGCCACATTTTTTTGACTGTTGGGGAATAGGGGAGCGCATGGGACAGAAAATCCATCCGACCGGGTTCCGACTCGCTGTCACTCGGGACTGGGGCTCTCGTTGGTACGCCAACAGCCAGAATTTTTCCAAGATGCTTCACGAAGACATCAAGGTTCGTGATCACCTGAAGAAGAAGCTGGCGCATGCCTCGGTTGGTCGAGTCGTGATTGAGCGCCCGGCGAAGAATGCCCGCATTACCGTTTTCAGCGCCCGTCCAGGCGTTGTGATCGGCAAGAAGGGCGAAGACATCGAGCAATTGAAGGCCGACTTGCAAAAAATTATGGGCGTGCCGGTGCATGTCAATATCGAAGAAATCCGCAAGCCGGAAATCGATGCGCAACTCATTGCCGATTCGATCGCACAACAGCTAGAGAAGCGCATCATGTTCCGCCGCGCGATGAAGCGCGCTATGCAGAACGCCATGCGCCTGGGTGCGCAAGGGATCAAGATCATGAGCGCGGGCCGTTTGAACGGGATTGAGATCGCGCGTACTGAGTGGTATCGCGAGGGCCGCGTACCGTTGCACACTTTGCGTGCAGACATTGATTACGGTGTCTCGGAAGCAAAGACGACTTACGGCATCATTGGCATCAAGGTGTGGGTCTACAAAGGTGACTATGTCGGCCGTGCAGAACAAATAGCAGCAGACGCGAAGGAAGAAGAAAATCGTCGTGGCCGTCGTCCCGCACGTCCTGAAGGTGATGCCAAGCCTGCGGTTCGGCGTGCAGTTCGTAAGCCGGCTGCTGAAGGCACGGATGGTGCCAAGCGAGTAAAGAACGCAGGAGCAAGCGATGCTGCAGCCGAATAGAAGAAAGTATCGGAAAGAGCAGAAGGGCCGCAACAAGGGCGTTGCGACGCGTGGCGCCAAGGTTAGTTTTGGCGAATACGGCCTCAAGGCCATTGGTCGCGGTCGTCTGACTGCCCGCCAGATCGAAGCAGCTCGCCGTGCGATGACACGTCACATTAAGCGCGGTGGCCGTATTTGGATTCGTATTTTTCCGGATAAGCCAATCTCGAAGAAACCAGCCGAGGTTCGCATGGGTAACGGCAAAGGTAACCCTGAATATTGGGTTGCCGAAATCCAACCCGGCAAGGTGCTGTATGAGATGGATGGTGTGGACGAGGTATTGGCGCGCGAGGCATTCCGCCTGGCTGCCGCTAAATTGCCGTTAGAGACCGCGTTTGTATCGCGGCATGTGGGGTGATCATGAAGGCAAGTGAACTTCGTGCGAAGAGCGTTGATGATTTGAAGACTGAATTATTCGCATTGCTTAAGGAGCAATTCTCCTTGCGCATGCAGCATGCGACACAGCAACTGTCGAACAATACCCAACTGGGACGTGTGCGCCGTAACGTCGCGCGGGTGCGCACCATTATCCGTGAGAAGGCGGTGGCTCAATGAGCGAAGAAAATCAGGTCGTGCGCCGTACCTTGGTTGGGCGGGTCGTTAGTGACAAGATGACCAAAACCGTGACTGTGTTGATCGAACGTCGTGTTAAGCATCCGTTATATGGCAAGGTGATGATTCGTTCGCAGCGCTATCACGCGCATGTCGACTCAGATGGAGCAGCAGAAGGCGATTTGGTAGAGATCGAAGAATGCCGCCCAATTTCCAAGACCAAAAGCTGGCGCGTGACCAAGGTGGTAGAAAAAGCGTTGGCCTGATAGTTTTTTAATTAGTGGTTCAGGCTGAAGTTTTGGCTTGTAAGGTGTTTGTAGACAGGTTATAGTGGCGGGCTCTGTTGCTCGCTTGAGCGGGTAATCGGTGCTACAAATATTTCCCGAACGGGATCCAAGACTGGGACGCAATTTGCGCGTTTCCAAGTTGGACGGAGTAAGAAAAAATGATCCAAATGCAGACAGTGCTTGACGTCGCCGATAATACCGGCGCGCGCTCGGTGATGTGCATCAAGGTGTTGGGCGGCTCTAAGCGGCGTTATGCCGGTGTGGGCGACATCATCAAGGTCAGCATCCGCGACGCCGCTCCGCGTGGTCGTGTCAAGAAGGGTGACGTGTATAGCGCCGTAGTGGTTCGCACTGCCAAGGGCGTGCGTCGTAACGATGGTTCGTTGATCAAGTTCGACAAGAATGCAGCGGTGCTTTTGAATAACAAGCTTGAGCCTATCGGAACGCGTATCTTCGGCCCGGTGACGCGTGAGTTGCGTACCGAGCGTTTCATGAAGATCGTTTCGCTGGCGCCTGAAGTCCTCTGAGGAGCGAAGACATGAACAAGATTCGCAAAGGGGACGAAGTTGTCGTCCTGGCGGGAAAAGATAAAGGTCGGCGAGGTGCGGTGTTGCGTATTGACGTGGATGATCGCTTGGTGGTTGAGGGCGTGAATCGCGTGAAAAAACATGTGAAGCCGAATCCGGTCAAAGGTCAGGTGGGAGGCGTCGTCGAGAAAGAAATGCCTATTCACGTTTCGAACGTGGCGCTCTTCAATCCGATGACGCAAAAGGCTGATCGTGTCGGCATCAAAACGCTCGAAGATGGCAAGAAAGTGCGCATCTTTAGGTCGAATGGTGAGTTGGTCAGCGTATAAGTAAGGAATGGCAATGGCTCGTCTGCAAGAATTTTACAAGTCGACCGTGACGCCCGAACTGGTGAAGCAGTTCGGTTACAAGTCGGTCATGGAAGTGCCGCGGATCACCAAGGTCACGCTCAATATGGGTGTCGGCGAAGCGGTGGGCGACAAGAAGGTGTTGGAGCACGCAGTGGGTGATTTGGTCAAGATTGCAGGACAAAAGCCTGTTACGACCAAAGCGCGCAAATCCATTGCCGGTTTCAAGATTAGAGAAGGTTATCCCATCGGTTGTATGGTCACCTTGCGCGGCCCGCGCATGTTTGAATTTCTGGATCGTTTGGTGACGATCGCGATGCCGCGTATTCGTGATTTTCGCGGTATTCAAGGCAAGGGTTTCGATGGGCGCGGCAACTTCAATCTCGGAGTGAAAGAGCAAATTATTTTCCCCGAAATCGAATACGACAAGATCGACGCGTTGCGTGGTCTGAATATCAGCATTACCACGACGGCAAAAACGGATGAAGAGGCGCGCGCGCTGCTTACTGCATTCAAATTTCCGTTCAAGAACTGAGGCTCACATGGCAAAACTGTCTCTCATTAATCGCGAAGACAAGCGGCGCAAAACGGTCGAAAAATTTGCGGCCAAGCGCGCGCAGCTAATTGCTGTCGTGAACGATACCGGTCGCTCCGAAGAAGAGCGCGCAGAAGCGCGCTTGAAGATGCAAAAGTTGCCCCGCAATGCGAGCCCTTCGCGCTTGCGTAATCGTTGCCAGCTGACGGGTCGTCCGCGTGGCGTGTTCCGCAAATTCGGGCTGTGCCGCAACAAGCTGCGTGAAGTGGCTTTTCGCGGTGAAGTGCCTGGCATGACAAAAGCTAGCTGGTAAGGAGATCGAGCGATGAGTATGTCTGATCCGGTCGCCGATATGCTGACGCGTATTCGCAATGCCCAAATGGCGCAGAAAAATTCTGTGGTAATGCCTTCATCGAAGTTGAAGGTTGCCATTGTCCAAGTGTTAAAAGACGAAGGTTACGTCGAAGATTTCGTCGTTCGGGGCGAAGGCGCATTACGCGAATTGAATATTGCCTTGAAGTACTACGCGGGTCGCCCGGTGATCGAACGCATTGAGCGCGTCAGCCGTCCAGGTTTGCGTGTTTATAAGCGCAGCAATGATCTGCCGAAGGTCTTAAATGGTCTGGGTGTGGCAATTGTATCCACCCCATCCGGTGTCATGACAGACCGTCGCGCGCGCGCCAGCAAGGTTGGCGGCGAAGTTCTTTGCATCGTGGCTTAAGGAGAGAACTATGTCCCGTGTCGCAAAGAATCCAGTCGTGTTGCCTACTGGCGTTGAAGTAACGCTGGGCCAGGGTGAAGTGGTTGTAAAGGGGCCAATGGGTACGCTCAAGCAGCGTTTACATCCTGCGGTTGCGCTTGCACGTGAAGGTAGCAATATTCAATTCAGCGCCGTTAAAGGCGCTGTGAATGGCAACGCTATGTCCGGCACGTCTCGTGCGTTGCTGAACAATATGGTCATCGGCGTTAGTAAAGGTTTCGAGCGCAAGCTCACGCTGGTGGGTGTCGGTTATCGGGCTCAAGCTCAAGGCGACAAACTGAATTTGTCGTTGGGTTTCTCGCATCCCGTTGTTCATCAAATGCCGACTGGCATCAAGGTGGAAACGCCGACTCAAACCGAAATCATTATCAAAGGTGTCGACAAACAATTGGTTGGACAGGTTGCTGCGGAAGTTCGCGCGTACCGCTCGCCGGAGCCGTATAAAGGCAAGGGTGTTCGTTACGCGGACGAAGTGGTAGTCATCAAAGAGACCAAGAAGAAGTAAGGGCGGATCGTCATGAACAAGAAAGAAGCACGTTTGCGCAGGGCTCGTAAAACCCGTGCCCGTATCGCCGAGCTAAAAGGAATCCGTCTGACGGTATTTCGCTCGAATTGTCATATTTATGCACAAGTCATTTCGGAGGATAACTCCCGCGTCTTGGCAGCTGCATCGACGGTGGAGCCTTCAGTAAAAAGCCAAGTTCCTAATGGCGGCAATATCCAGGCCGCGCAAGCGGTGGGCAAACTGATTGCTGAGCGTGCTGTTGCGGCGGGTGTTCAGTCGGTGGCGTTCGATCGCGCCGGTTTCCAATATCACGGTCGCGTCAAGGCGTTGGCGGAAGCCGCGCGTGAGAGCGGACTCAAGTTTTAAGCGAGAGGACCCATGGCAAAGCAACAGACGAAAAAACCTCAAGCCGCGCAAGAGAGCGATGATTCGCTGCGCGAAAAAATGGTATCGATCAATCGTGTCACGAAGGTCGTGAAGGGTGGTCGAATTCTCGGTTTCGCCGCACTGACCGTGGTGGGCGACGGTGATGGCAGCGTCGGCATGGGCAAAGGCAAGTCGCGCGAAGTTCCGGTGGCCGTGCAAAAGGCAATGGATGAGGCGCGTCGCAAGATGGCGCGTGTTCAACTACGCAACGGTACGCTGCAACATGCAGTGGTTGGTAAACATGGCGCCTCAGTGGTGTTGATGCAGCCGGCACCGAGCGGCACGGGAATTATCGCGGGCGGTGCGATGCGAGCGGTGTTTGAAGTCATGGGCGTCACCGACGTGATGGCCAAATGTCTCGGTTCTACCAATCCATATAACGTGGTACGTGCGACATTGAATGGTTTGTTCGCTTGCAGCACGCCCGCGGAGATTGCCTCCAAGCGTGGCAAAACCGTTCAAGAAATTACGGGATAAGCGTCATGGCCGACAAAAAGATTCGCGTCACTTTAATGAAGAGCCTTATCGGTACCAAGCCTTCGCATCGCGACACCGTGCGTGGTTTAGGGCTGCGCCGCATGCACCACACCGTGGAGCTAGAAGATACGCCAGCGGTGCGCGGCATGATCAACAAGGTTTCGTACTTGGTTAGGTGCGAGGGATAAATGGAACTCAACAAACTCAAACCCGCAGCAGGTTCGACGCGCGCATCGAAGCGTGTTGGACGCGGTATCGGTAGTGGTCTAGGCAAGACCGCAGGACGTGGTCATAAAGGCCAAAAGTCGCGGGCTGGGGGTTTTCACAAAGTTGGTTTTGAAGGCGGTCAGATGCCGTTGCAGCGTCGTCTGCCGAAGCGTGGTTTCGTGTCGCTGACTGCTGCGCGCAATGTTGAAGTACGTTTGTCTGAAATCGAAACATTGCCGATTGACGATATTGATTTGCTCGCTTTACAGCAAGCGGGTGTCGTGCCAGACGACGTATTGTCTGCCAAGGTTATCTTGTCCGGCAGCATCAGCCGCAAGGTAATACTGCGTGGCTTGGGCGCAACCAAAGGTGCGCGCGCTGCCATTGAAGCTGCAGGTGGTTCGGTGGCTGATGTGGCGACTGCGACAGCAACGAAGCCGACAAAAAAATTAACCAAGAAATCTGAGAAATAGGCGAACAGGGATTTAGCGTGGCGACTCAATCTGCATTGGCAAAACCGGGAAAATTTGCTGACCTTAAGCGTCGGCTATGGTTTTTGCTGGGTGCGCTCGTTGTATATCGCCTTGGCGCGCACATTCCTGTTCCCGGGATTGATCCGACCCAACTCGCGCAGCTTTTCGAGTCGCAGAAGGGTGGCATTCTCGGCGTATTTAATTTGTTTTCGGGTGGTGCGTTGTCGCGGTTTACTGTCTTTGCTTTGGGGATCATGCCGTACATTTCGGCATCGATCATCATGCAGTTGATGGCGATCGCTTCGCCGTCGCTGGAGGCGCTAAAAAAAGAGGGCGAAGCAGGTCGGCGAAAGATTACGCAATATACGCGTTACGGCACTGTGGCGCTTGCGACCTTTCAAGCCTTTGGCATATCGATTGCGTTGCAAAGCCAGCGGGGATTGGTTCTTGATCCGGGTCCTTTATTTCAGCTGACAGCCATAGCAACTTTGGTGACCGGCACGATGTTCTTAATGTGGCTCGGCGAGCAGATTACCGAACGAGGATTGGGTAATGGCATTTCGATCATCATTTTTGCAGGCATCGCAGCGGGTTTGCCGAACGCAATTGGAAGTCTGTCCGAGTTGGTGCGTACCGGCGCAATCGCACCGCTGTCCGCGTTGGTGATTGTTGTGCTGGTGGGTGTA
>DASUGV010000282.1:0-5970 GCA_036273835.1 Rhodocyclaceae bacterium | reverse complement strand
GATGATGACAGCAAGATCGTTCATGGACTGGCGAACTTATGTCTAATGAAATTACTGACGTGGCTGAACGCACCCGACAGCTCCGTCCACAATTGCTCATGCAACAGCCGAACTGCAATAAGCCACACGAGCGCTCCGACGCTGCCAACACCCAACAGATTGATGATCGGTGCTTGCAACTGCAAGTAGTGATCTACGACACCCGCTATACCGAGGGTCAATAGTGAGACAATTCCACTATTGCGAAAGCCGCGTAAAAAACTACCCATTGAGAAGCCGATCGAGCGCTTGAGCAAATAAGCGTAGAGAAAAAACCACATCGTTGTGGCAACGACGCCCATGGTAGCGACCGCTTTTAAACTGACGAGCGACGCGGCTGCCATCATCGCCACCTGGACCGGTACGCCAATGGCATTAGCACGAAGTTTGTATCCGACATTGCCTGTTGCCGTTAAAACATGCGGAGCAAAACAATAAGTCGCATACACCGACGCAGCCATTGCGCTAATTTGCACAAGCGGCGCGGACTCCATCCATTTTGCGCCGAAAAGAAGCGCAATTATCGGATGCGCGAGAATGGCGCACAGGCCGAAGAACGGCCAAGCGAGTGCCGTATAAATTTGCGCCGTTCTGCAGTAATCGTCGATGACGCCGGAGTCGGCGTGGTGGCGCGAAGAAAATATGGGCAATAGCACACGCGAGGCGGCTTGAGTAATAGCCAGATGAAAGGTGTCGAGCAGGCCACTTGCTTTGTTGAGCAATCCCACCGCGGCAAAGCCGAGCGTATAGCCGATAACGAATTCGTGTGCATTGCGTCCCATCTCGTTGATCAAATTGGCCGAGGCGGAAGTGATCCCGAAACGGCCGACATCGCGCAGGCCTTTGAAGCGCAGCCGCATCGGAAACTCAGATCGCGCCAGCATGCGCAGCATCAATAGCGTACATATGTTGTTGGCAAGCGAGCCCCATGCCAGACTCATATAACTATGCCCGCGCCATGCAAGCCATACCGATACAATGCATTGCGTAATACCTGATGCAGTTTGAATCATGAAAATTGCATCGAAGCGTATATCGCGCGTCAGCATGGCAAAGCCGATCGACGCGAACGGTAGCAGCGCGAAGTTGAAAGCCAGCACCTGCAATACTCTGCGTAATCCGTCCTCTTTGTAAATGCTTGCGGCGAAGGGTGCGGCGCCGATTAAAACAAGTGCGAGACTTACTCCAATTAGCAACGTGATGGTGAAAGCCGAGGCGACTTTTTCGGCAGTGAGTTCTCGCTCTTGAATGATGTAATCGCCCAGCCCGAAATCCCGCAGCGTATGAGCGATTGTGATCAGTGCGGCACTTATCGAAAATATACCGACTTCTTTCGGGGACAACAGCCGAGCGATGATGACACTGGAAACGAATTGGAGAATCAACTGGGTATAGCGCTGCCCCAGTGAAAGTATCAAAGCTTTGCGCAAGCCGCTCATGCTGTGTCTCGCTGCGTATTAAATGACATTGAGGAAGCGTTTTGTTTGATCGCGTTCAAACAGCGGATACCGGCACCCGATTCGGTTTCGATTGCCTGTGCTATCCGAGATAGTTCCTTAACATTCGTGGAGGATGACAAAAGACTGGACCAGATATTTGAAAGCTCAGTGGGAGATGCTGTTGTCGGCAGGACGCTATGTCTTTGCAAGAGCGACAAAACGGGAAAACTCGGGAAGGTCGTATTCCAATTTGGCCGCGCAGTTACCGGCTTGCCATATGCAAGCGGCTCCAGCAGATTGTGATCTCTGCCGACATGCGCAACGTTGGCGACGGCGTAGAAGTCGCGTAGTTCGCCCATGGTATCGAGAATAAGTACGGCATTCGTATTCGGAAGCGGTACGTCCCCATCCGATGAATGCAAACACCAATGCGCATGGCGCGACGACACGGCGGCGATTAATTTTTTCATCACTTCATCGTTTTCCGGATGGCGTGGCGCCAAAACTAGCAACGCAGAGGAGTGATTTTTTTTTAATATGTCAAAAGCATCGAGCACCAAGTCGCGCTCTTCGTCATCCGTGACGCATCCGGCGACGATGACGGGCCGCGTGCCTTGTGCGAGGCTGGCGAGCAGTTGCGGACTGCGGGTTTGTGCGAGCGGACGCGGCGTAGTGTCCATGGCGTCGAACTTGATGTTGCCGGTGATGTGCACGCGCGCCGCGTCGGCACCAATCGAGATAAGCGCTTGTGCGACCTCTTCATTCTGCACGCACAACACGTCGATAAGCCGCAGGCTGTCGCGGCCGAGCAGCGTGCGCTCGATGCTGTCCATCCGGCAGGCGGGCACGTAGTGATAGAGCCAGCCATTGACCAGCGCGACGATGGCGCCCGCGCGTTTGGCGGCAAGGATATAGCCGAACGGCAGACGGCATGGAGCGTCCGAAGGCAGGCAGGGAATTTCGGCAATGACGAACAGACGCGGCGGTCGCACGCGACCCAGCGCAAAGGCGGCGATATTGTCCGCGCCGATCTCGACGACTTCCGCATGCGGATATTGCGCGAGGTAGGACGCGCGATAGATGCTGCGATCGCTGATGAGTACAAGCTTCAGGTCGCTATGTTCCGCAGAGAGCTGCTTGAGAAAAGGGCCAATGGCATTCAGCTCGCCGATTGTCGAAACGAATATCCACAATGCATCGCGGACCGCGCCGCTAGGCATGCCTTGCACTGTGCCGCCGGAGCCGCTGCTGAGTTTTTCGAGCAGACGGAACAGCCGCCACTTCAAGCGCGTGATGGGCCCGATGCGCGTAGGCGGCAGGAAAGTGGGTTGATCAAGCATTGTTGGTCGAGGCGGCGGCGTGCGCGGCATCCGGCGATTCGGTATGACGACGGCGTAAAGCGTTGCGCAACGCGGGAATGAAAGCCCAGCGGAACACATTGAGGTGATACAGCGTGCGCGCGTGTTCCGTCCAGCGCGTATGCCATTCCATCAGGCGACCGTAGAACTCGATGCGTTTGATACGTGCTTCGTCGAACAATTGGCGAAAGGCTTCTTGACGCATGAGAAAAGCCGGGGAGACTGCGCGATACTCGGCATCGAACGTCGTTTTGAGGACGACGACGGTATCGTGCGATTCGATGCACAGATCCATCGCTACGACATTGTCATCGAACTTGAGCCGCCAGATGCGACCGCGACCGGTAGCGCAGAAGTGCCGCATCATCTCGCCGTAAAAGCGTCCCTGCGCGTTGTCCGGGTGGACGGCGGTGCCGCTATCGGCCTTCCAACTGGCGCTTTCCATGCGACCATAGTCGGCGATCGCGGCGGGCACTTCGGATGGATCGGTGAGCGAATCAAAAGTGATTCGCACGCCATCCGCTTCGAGTTTGCTGCGTTGTTTGCGCATGTTCGTGCGCAGATTTTTGCCGCGCGCTTCCCAGTACATTTCAAAACTGCGATCGATATTGACCCAGCCGGTCTGAATGTAGTCCAGCGTTTGCATGCGATCGCAGTCGTCGACGCGCGGTGTGATGATCGGATCGAGCTGCGTAATGCCAAGGTTGAGCTTTAAGCCGGGCAGTTGGGCGCGCAAGCTATCGGCGAGCGATGCGCTGTCCTCGCTCTCTGCGGCCAGCCATGGGCCGAGCGGTAATTGCGACGGCTGAAAGCTTGTCCAGCGGCCAAGGCCTGCGTGGCGCACGATGGTCGCAGCGATGAGTTCGGCGCCACGATAGGCCAGCGCAATGCGCTCATTGCCTTGCGAGAAATGCTTGATGAGCGGCAACAAGAATCCGCTTTCCAGGAACGGTAAGGCGCCAGCGCGACCATTGAGGCTATCCCAGGTCGGCGCAAATTCTAAAAATGCTGAAATTGGATGAAATTCCCAACGGATGGGCATGGTTCTAAACGTTTTTTTCAGAGGCGACTGATTCTAACAGCGGCATGCGCCGATCAATGTGGAATTAGTACCGCACTGCGACAATTGCCCGAAAGTCTTGGGTGCTCACGTTCGCCGAAGCGTGACACGATCGAGCAGTTGAGCCAGTTGTTCGGCTTGTGCCTGACGGGTATAACGCGAGGCCAATGCGGCATCAGGCGCGACTGGATTTTCTTGCTGGAGATTTGCAACAAGCGCTTTCAACGCGACGGCAACCGCTTCGGCGTTTTCCAATGCAGCGACATGTGCACCGGCCGTTTGAATAAAGAGCGCGCCCGTGTTGCCGGCCGGGTCGGCCAGTACCAGCAAAGGACGTGCCGCACGCAGATACTCGTAGGACTTGGCAGGGATTTGATCGTTGCAGCCATTCGATTGCAACACCAGCAAGGCATGAGCCGACATCATCTCGCGCAGCGCATCGCGATAGGAAATCGCGGGAAGCAGTTGGATGCGATCCATGACATCGTATTTAGATGCACATTGCATAATGAAATCGTCATGAACGGCGGCGCGAAAGCGCAACTTCAAACGTTCGATGCCAGGACAGCCGGCATCGATCAGGCGCCGCAGTGCCTGGAACAACGTCAGCGGATTGCGCCACTCGGGATAGACGATGCCGCTGTGGAGCAGGATCAAGTCGCCATTCGAATCGAGCGGCGCCGATGTGATGCCGTTGAAGCTTTCTTCGTCGAATCCATTTTCGATCAGCGCCAGGCGCTCATCGGATAAAGCATAGCGTTCGCGGTAAAGACGCAGCGCGCCAGGCGTGGTGAAGCTTGCGATGCGCGCGCGCGTGAAGATTTGTTCCTCGACTTGCTTATACGATTGCCATGTACGCGCGTCGCTGGGATAACCTTCGTGCGCCATCGGATCGCGGAAATCGGCGATCCATGGCAAGCCACTGCGGCGCGCCAATGCGGCGCCGATGAGATGCGCGGTGGCAATCGGGTAAGTCGACCAGATGGCTTGCGGCTGCAAGCGCCGGATGAGTTTCATCCCGCGATACGTGCCATCGAAACGCCAGCTAGCCCAACGGTCCGGCAATGCGAAGCGCTGCGGATAGCGGCCGAAGAGCGACAGATGACGGGCAGCGTCGAATGCTTGGGCGCGCTCGACAATCAACCCGCGCGGCAGATTCCAATCGGCATTTTCATCGATGCCGGGATAGGCGCGCGGATGTGCCGTGAGGATAATCGGCTCCCAGCCGTATTTTTGCAGATGCCGCGCGAAGCCGAGCGTGCGCTGAATGCCGCTGCTGCCCGCCAGCGGCGGAAAATGATATGCAATCAGCAGGACACGCCGGGTCATCGCGCTTGCCGTTTACGCTGGATGGGCACGGCACACTTCGCGCACGGTATTCGCAATGCATAACAGCGCGGCTTCGTCCAGATCCTGATGACAAGGCAATTGGAAAATACTGTGCGACCAGACGAGGCCTGTGTCACCGGCGATATGCGGCGTATCCGGCCACAACCAATCCCAGCGGAACAGCGGCAAACCAAGTCGGCGCAGCGCGCGATAGCGCGGATCGGCATTGTCGGAAACGAAAGGGAAGACGTAAGGCGCGGCATCCGGCGGCAATTCGGTCAACAATGGATGGCCGCCCCGCATATCGCTCAACAAGCCGACCAGTCGTGCGAAGTTGGCGCGTCGCTGTGCGATGACACGTTCGCGCAGCGCTGTCTCCACGGTCCAGCGGCTGACGTGAGCGATACGCGCATTGATGAGCGTAGGGTCGAGAGCGTGGTCGCCATTGGGTTGTTGCGCGTCGTCTGCGGGCACTGCGGTGCGCGCCGCGCCATTGCGCAATTTGTTTTTCAATGAGAAAACGCCGTTGAACAAAGCATTGAAACCACCGAAGCGCTGATAGCGGCTGCCCACCTCGATCAAATCCATCAGCGCTTTGACCTCCGTCATCGCGCCGCGCCCGACCGGACGTACACTTTGCAAGGATCGTGAGTGGGAAGCGATGACCCCGCCTTCCTGCACAGGTAAAAATTTGGTCAGGCTGGCAATGGCGATGTCGCCCCATTGTCCGATCGGACGCCCTTCG
>DASUGV010000281.1:0-2163 GCA_036273835.1 Rhodocyclaceae bacterium | reverse complement strand
CTTGCTTGACGAGCAAATCGTCGAGCACATGTCCAACCGCTAATAGCAATACACCATCGGGACTATAAAGGTCGCGTGTAAGTACCATGCCGGGTTCGGCTTGTGTGCCGCTGACGCGTCGCTCCGCGATAGGTTTTGGTGGGGGCGCACGGCCAACAAGCTGACCAAACGCGTCAGTCACCGCAGGGTCATATCGAAAATTTCTGCCTTCCAGCACATACTGTTTGGCTTCATCGGCGCTAAGTTTCTTGGCTGACAAGGTACCAATCTGCAAGGCATCATAGTCGTTGGCCAACGCCAGCACGCGCGCACCTACAGGAATGGCCAACCCGCTTAAACCATCGGGAAATCCTTTTCCATCCCATCGTTCATGATGACTTCGTATGATTGCCGCCACGCCACGCATATCTGACAGCGACATCAAGGCAGCAGCGCCATTAATGGGATGCTTGCGCGCCGCGCCTAGACCGTCGCCCGACATCTTCGCCATCGGTGTCGTAAGCAGTTCGTCCGTATAACCGATTTTGCCAATGTCATGAAGCAACCCGGCCATCAATATTTCTTGTATCAGCGGTGCCTCCAGCCCCATTTTTTCGGCGATCTTGCGCGCAATATCTGCAACGCGCCGGCTATGACCGGCCAGTTGCGGCGCACGCAATTCGATGATACTGGACATGACTTGCACGGTACTGAAGAAGCTCTTTTTGAGTTTCTCGCTGGCCAGCGTGAGTTCCTGATTGACGATCTGCAGATCGGCAGTGCGCTCGGCCACTTTCGCTTCAAGGCCGGCGTTGAGCGATTTGAGCTGCTCGTTCTGCGATTGCGTCAAGGCTTCCAAACGTATCTTCTCGCGCTGCAAGCCCCGCCACTGCAAGGCCTGGTGCGCAACGCTCAGGAGTTCGTCGTCGCTCCACGGCTTGGAGATGTAGCGAAAAATGCCTCCGTCATTAATAGCGGAAATGGCGGACGAAACGTCGGCATAGCCGGTCAGCAATATGCGCTGGGTATCCGGCCAGCGCTGGCGTGCCTGCGCGAGCAACTGCGCGCCATCCATGCCGGGCATGCGCATGTCTGAGATCAATAGATCCACAGCTTTGCCTTCCATTTGCTGCAAGGCTTCTTCACCGCCAGATGCCGTCAGCACTGTGTAGCCTGTCGGCCGCAACAGACGCCGTAACGCGTTCAACACATTGGCTTCGTCGTCGACCAGCAACACGACTGGGCTCTCGGTATAACCGGCTGGCCATTTGATCGATGCGTCGCTGGACATATCAGTCATGTCAGCCCCCGCGACCGAGTATGCCCATGTCCTATGGTCGAGTTTGCATGCGGAATCATCTTCAGACTATGAGTCATTTTCGATGCCGTTCTACCATGGCGAGAAAAGCCGCAACGTTGTCGGCGCGATACATGCTGGTCAGGCGTTCGTTCGCTGCACCCATTGCGGCCTTGAACGGCGCCAGGTCTGGACGATCGACCTGCATGCCAAGACCAAACAACGCCGCCAATTGATTTACTTCGTGAGCCCGCACGATCTGACGCATCAGCGCTCCCGCACGTTGAGACTCTTCCCGCAGAATTTGCTGTTGCTCGCTACTGAGATTTTCAAAACTCTTTTTGTTGATGAGATGAACGATGGTGCTGTAGTTGTAGTTCACCACCGAGAGGTAGCGCTGCCATTCGTAGAGCCCTAGTCCATGGATGATCGACACGGGATTTTCCTGACCGTCGACGATTCCATCTTTTATGACGTCGGCAAGTTGGCCGAATTCCACCGCGACCGGTGTCGCGCCCAAGGCTTCGATCGCCGCTTGATAGTGCAGAACTGGCGGCACGCGGATCTTCAATCCGCGCATGTCTTGCGGTGTCAGGATCGGACGCACAGCGTTGGTAATCTGGCGAAAGCCCCACTCCCAGCTACCAAGAAAGCTCAATCCGAATGACTCCAGCTCGGGCGTCGCCCAGCTCAGGAATTCATCGTCGAGTACGCGATCGGCATGTTCGTGGTCATCGAAAACAAAGGGGAGACTTACGCAGCCAAACTTGCGGCAGAGCGTGCTGATGCGATCGTGCGGTGGCAAAGCCATGTCCGCGGTGCCGTTGATAATCATTTTGAGCAGCACGGGCAAGCCACCCTGCATGACGCTGGGCACCACGCCAATG
>DASUGV010000280.1:0-3445 GCA_036273835.1 Rhodocyclaceae bacterium | reverse complement strand
CATATCCAGTTTCGCTAGAACACATGCAAAAAGATAGGCTGGCTTGGGAAACGGATCGTGCCATTTGGCCCAATGACGTAGACGGCCGCCTATTTTTTCTTCGTCGCCGCTCGCAACAGGATTACCGTTCGATAGCAGCGTGGGAAGACGCTCCTTGTCCGCATGCAATGTGCATGTGAAGCGCGCCATGACATCGGGACGGTCCGGATAGAAAGTGATGCGCCGGAATCCTTGTGCTTCGCATTGCGTAAAATAGCCGTCCTTGGAACGATACAAGCCGGAAAGTTGAGTGTTGCTATCCGGTGCGATCGTCACAACCGTTTCGAATGTGAAAGCGTCGGGCACCGATTCGATCGTCAATTGCTGATCGGCGTAACGATATTCCGCTTCGCTCAACACGCGACCATTCACGCTGAGCGATACCAACGTCAGATCCTCGCCGTCCAGTTTCAGCGACCCCGCCGAGCCTGCGGGATTGCGGCGCATGGTCATCCGGGCGCCGACGCGCGCATGATCATCGTGAATGGAAATATCCAGATCGACCGTATCGACCAAATATGCGGGCGGTGCGTAGTCCTTGAGGTAGATCGTTTGCGGCGCGTTCATGATTAAGACCTCTTCGGCAAATTCTTTACGGGTGTCAATACTGGATCGAGCGCCTCGCGTTCATCGAACACGAAACAGCTGCCGCGCCAGTGTGCGCCGCCAACGTCTTCAAAATATTTCAATATGCCACCGTCAAGTTGATAGACATTTTCGACGCCTGCCGCTTGCATGACGATGGCCGCTTTTTCGCAACGAATGCCGCCGGTGCAAAAAGTAACGACTGTTTTGTCGGCCAGTTCAGCGGAGCGCGCTTCGACGGCCGCCGGAAATTCGCTGAACTTGCTGATGCGATAGTCGATGCAACCTTCGAATGCGCCGTAGTCCACTTCGAACGCATTGCGTGTATCGAGCATCACGATGGATCGCCCCTCATCATCGTGACCCTGATCCAGCCATCGCTTGAGTGTTGCGGCTTTCACCGCAGGCGCGCGGCGTTTCTCCGGCTGGATCACCGGCCGATTCATGGTGATGATTTCGCGTCGCTTCTTGATGTATAGACGGCGGAATGGTTGCGTGTCGGAGAAAGATTCCTTGGGTGCCAGATCTACAAAACGTTGATCGGCATGCAAATAATTTACGAATGCGTCAATGGCCTCGCGTGTACCCGCCACAAAAAGATTGATGCCTTCTGGCGCCAAGAGAACTGTGCCTTTGAGCGCTAGTCGCTCGCATTCCGCCTTGATTTTTGGATGCAGGTCCTCGACATCATCGATCGTGACGAATTTATAGGCGGATATATTGACGACAATGGATTGGCTGGCAGATTGAGTCATTGCACTTCGGTTCGGATAGCTGAACGAAGAGATATAACCAAGCCACGCGAGACAAGCAAGCGCGCGAGGACTTTTATTGTCCGACCGCCATGGATCTCAGGCGCTGGATACGCTCTTCCGTTGTCGGATGCGTGGAAAACAAGCCTTTGATGCCACCGCCGGAAAGCGGATTCATGATCATCATCTGCGCTGTTTCAGGATGCGCGTCGGCCGTATGCAGCGGTATGCCATGTACATAGGCTTCAATCTTGGCGAGCGCGTCGGCAAGCGCATTCGGATCGCCCGAAATCTCTGCGCCGCCCTGGTCGGCACCGAATTCGCGGCTACGCGAAATGGCAAACTGAATCAGCATCGCGGCAATCGGCGCGAGTATCGCTACAGCAATGGCAACAGCAGGATGCGTGCGGCCTTCGGAATCACGTCCACCAAAGAACATGCCGAAATTGGCCAGCGAAGAAATCGCGCCCGCAATGGTCGCCGATAAGGTAGAAAGGAGCATATCGCGATGCTTCACATGCGCGAGCTCATGCGCC
Source organism: Rhodocyclaceae bacterium (assembly GCA_036273835.1). GTDB lineage: Bacteria > Pseudomonadota > Gammaproteobacteria > Burkholderiales > Rhodocyclaceae > DASUGV01. The sequence goes on along the minus strand of DASUGV010000280.1, from coordinate 1,533 downwards.
AACACACCACGTAATTCGCGCTGCGACAATATCTGCAAAATACCGGAGGTTGCCGCCACCGCCGCATGTTCCGGATTGCGGCCCGTTGCGAAGGCATTGGGCTGCGGCTCCTCGATAATGTAAACGCGTGGCATTGGCAGTTGCGCACGCGCGGCCAGTTCGCTCACGATGTTGTACAAATAAGGCGAAGAAGTCGCGTCGACTTCTTGCGCGTTGTACATGCGCAGTACCATCTTGTCCGAGAACCAGTATGCCCACAGGTTCATCGCGCCGCCGAGCATCAATGCAATCAGCATGCCCTGGCCGCCGCCGATCAACTGGCCGACGACACCAAACAGCGCCACGATTCCCGCCATCAGGATCGAAGTCTTGAGCCAATTGAACATTTGTTTATCCTTTCCTTTCATCCGCGAATACGGTCACGGATTTAGATGCGCGCGAAACAGAAAAATTCAAGTTTGACTTTCGAGCCTGAAGCGCTGACCCGCCATGACATCGAATCCGCGCAAGAAATCGGCGACCGGCAAACGCCTTCCACCCGGTTTTTGAAGTTCCAGTAGGCGCAAGGCATTTTCTCCGCAAGCCACGACTATGCCATTTGCATTGACGCCCAATATTTCGCCGGGTGCGCCTTGTGCATCCACCACATCGCCATGCCACAGCTTTATTGTCATGCCATCGATTGTCGCGGTCGTGCCAGGAAAAGGATCGAAAGCACGCAGCTTGCGCGCCAATACTGTGGCAGCTAACCTGAAATCCAGGGCGCATTCAGCCTTCTCGACCTTATGTGCGTACGTCACGCCTTCCGTCGGCTGCGGTACTGCCGTAAGCGAATCGATTTCGCGCAATGCTTTGACGATCAGTTTTCCACCCAGCGTTGCCAATTTATCGTGGAGGCTCGCGGTGGTATCGGTTTGCAAGATGGGTAAGGATTGCTTCAACAACATGGGGCCGGTATCCAGCCCCGCATCCATGCACATGATGGTGATACCCGTCTCGTCATCGCCAGCCTCGATTGCCCGATGAATGGGCGCAGCACCGCGCCAGCGTGGCAGCAGCGATGCATGAATATTGATGCAACCCAGGCGAGGTAGATCCAATACTGCCTGTGGAAGAATCAGCCCATAAGCGGCGACCACCAATACATCGGGCGCGAATGCGGCCAAGCCGGCACGTTGTTCGGGCGTACGTAACTTTTCGGGTTGATCGATTGTGATGCCATGTTCAAGCGCTACTTTTTTGACAGCGCTTGTCTGCAACACCATGCCGCGTCCCGCCGGACGATCAGGCTGTGTCAACACCAAAGTCACATCGAAGCGAGCCGCAATAATGGCTTGCAATGCGTGAGCGGCAAATTCGGGGGTTCCTGCGAAAGCGATTTCCATGACAAAGCACGAGAGGCAAAGCGTGATATTTCGAAGAATCAGGCAGTGATCTTCGCACGCTTGGCAATTTTGTTTTTGATACGCCCTTGCTTGAGCGGTGAGAGATATTCGACAAATACTTTGCCATCGAGATGGTCGATTTCATGCT
>DASUGV010000279.1:0-4296 GCA_036273835.1 Rhodocyclaceae bacterium | reverse complement strand
GGTTATCGACTTCAAGCAGGTAGTTTTCGCCTTTCCACTCGCCACGATCGATCTGCCCGCGCGGTGTCGCCAAAGTCGAAAAGTATTGAATGCCTTCGCCTTCGCCTTTCATGTAATCGTAGCCCCACTTCCACTGATAGCCGGTGGCCTTGATCGTAATGTCGGCGTTCGAGGCATCCTTCATTTCGATGATGGTCTTGGTCGCGGGCCATGCCATGCCGACCAGGATAAGCGTCGGAATGATCGTCCAAAGAATTTCGACCGTCGTGCTTTCATGAAACTGAGCCGCTACCACTCCTTTGGATTTGCGGTGGGCGAAGACGGAATAAAACATCACGCCGAACACCACCACAAAGATCACCAGACAGATGACCAGCATGAGCATATGCATGTTGTATATCTGCTCGGCGATCTTGGTCACGGGCGGCTGCAAGTTGTAAGGACTGTTGCCCGTCACATCGGCTTGTGCGCCTAAAGCAACCATCGCGAGCGATGCGGACAAGACTGCGCGTACTGCTGTTTTCTTCATATCTTGAACACTCAAATGAACACCCCATGCAGCGGGCTGGCAATTGCGCCGAGCCTTACAATTCGAACGGTTTTTCAAGAATTCCTCATTATTTCTATTCGCAATTTTGCCGACATTTTCTTCGACATCGACTTGCCGCTCAATTCCACCGTCAGCAGCTTTTTTCCGTCTCGCGTCCATCGCGAAACGGAACCAAACTGTCATAAGGCGATTAAAACGACACGCGCCGTTTCAAGCCGACTCGAAACGGCGCTTATTGTGAGCCAGGCGAATGTTGCCACAGCAGCTCAAAAATCGCCAAGAAAATTGACGTAAAACAATCTGCGCAAATGCGTCGTGTGGCACTTTGCGCAGCATCTGGCGTCCGTCAATCGGTTATGAGCCCACGACCCAATGCGTCGAGCAGTTTGTCGTGCACGCCGCCAAAGCCACCATTGCTCATGACCAAAATTTGATCGCCATGACGCGCTTCAGCTACCACGGCTTCGACCAGTAGCGTCAAATCATCGAACACGCGCGCCTTGTCGTCGATGGGTGCAAACACTTCGACCGCATCCCATCCCAAATTATTGGCATAACAGAAAACCTTGTCGGCTTGTACCAGACTACGCGGCAACTGACTCTTCATGACACCCAGCTTCATCGTGTTGGAACGTGGCTCCAACACCGCGAGAATGCGCCGGTCGCCAATGCGGCGACGCAGGCCCGCCACAGTCGTCGCGATCGCTGTTGGATGATGCGCAAAATCATCGTAGACGGTGATGCCGCGCACGGTACCTCGTGGCTCCATGCGACGCTTGACACCTTCGAAGCGACTCAATGCTTCAATGGCGCGCGCCGGCGTCACGCCAACGTGACGCGCCGCGGCGATCGCCGCCAACGCATTGGCGCGGTTGTGCGCGCCCGTCATCGGGAGTTTGCATCGACCCAATTCGCGTCCGTTGAGCGAGAAGGCCACCATGTCGCGTTCGTCGACATCGGCGTATTGCCATTCGCCTTCGCCATCGAAGCGCTCCGCTTCGCTCCAGCAGCCGCGCGCGATTACGCGCGCGAGACTTTCTTCAGCACCGTTAACAATGATGCGGCCGCTCTTGGGCACAGTCCGCACAAGGTGGTGAAACTGCGTTTCGATCGCGTCGAGGTCGGGGAAGATGTCAGCGTGATCGAACTCGAGATTATTCAAGATGGCAGTGCGTGGCCGATAGTGAACAAACTTGGAGCGTTTGTCGCAAAACGCAGTGTCATATTCGTCCGCCTCGATCACAAAGAAAGGCGTATCCGTCATACGAGCGGATATGCCGAAATTGCCCGGAACACCGCCGATCAAAAATCCGGGACTCAAACCACCTTCTTCGAGAATCCAGGCCAGGAGCGACGACGTGGTCGTCTTACCGTGCGTACCTGCGACGGCCAGGACCCACTTGCCTTGCAACAAATTGTCGGCCAGCCATTGTGGTCCCGAGGTATAGGGCAGGCCGCGGTCGAGGATCGCTTCCAGTAATGGATTGCCGCGCGATACGGCATTACCGATCACAAACAGATCGGGCGCCATGGCGAGTTGTTCCGGCGAATATCCTTCGATCAGTGCGATACCTTGTTCGGCCAATTGCGTACTCATCGGCGGATAAACATTGGCATCGCATCCCGTGACGGTGTGGCCTGCCGTGCGTGCCAGTAGTGCAATGCCGCCCATGAAAGTACCGCAGATACCGAGAATATGAATATGCATGAGTGCCGCTTCCAAGTGCTGCGATTACAACGCAGAAGTGATTTTTGACGACGCCTGCAACAAAGCGGGCTGTACAATGGTGCAGAATTGTAGCTTCTATAGCGCCACGTCATGACAGGCCGCCAAAACAATCCGCTGCGCCAGAGCAGCAACCTTCGTCGCAACATCGCCGCGCTTGCCGCGCGATTGATGGCTGAGGAAGGTATCGACGACTTCGGTTTCGCCAAGCGCAAAGCGGCGCGTCAGCTAGGCGCCCACGATAGCGAAGCATTACCGACCAACGCCGAAGTCGATGAAGCCTTGTGCGCTTACCGTGCCTTGTATCGCGACGAAGAAGACGACGAACGACTTGCCCAGATGCGGCACGCAGCCGTCGAAGCGATGCGTCTGTTCTCGCCTTTCCGTCCCTATCTCACCGGCACAGTGTTGAACGGCACGGCTGGCGCATTCTCGGAAGTAGAACTGGACATTTACGCCGAGAGCGCGAAGGATGTGGAAATTTTTATGCTCAACAAAGGCATGCGCTACGAGCATCGCGAACCTCGCCGCGGAATACACGATGCGCCTGAGGCGATCCTGGTGTTCGACTGGGAGGACGTCCCATTCAAACTTTCCATTTTCGATCATGCGGCTGAACGCGCACCGCGCCGCCAAACTGCGGGGGGCCGGCTCGTCGATCGAGCGCAACTGGAAGCCGTCGTTGCACTGCTGGAGAAAGTACATGTCGAACCCAACGAAAGCGATTCGTGAAGAATGAGCACAAAGCGCGCTGGCTGATCGTTGCGGTCGCATTATTCGCCGCAGTCGCTGGCGTGATCGTCAATCGTCAGGGCGTGCTCGGCGCAGCCAATCAGCCAAGCGCCAGTAGCCGATTGCTAAATCTTCGTATGCTCGATGCGCATGATAAATCTGTCACGTTGGCGCAGTGGCGTGGCAAACCCATGCTGATTAATTTCTGGGGCACATGGTGTCCGCCGTGCCGCGAAGAAATGCCGCTACTCGACGACGCGGCGAAACGATATGGGCCCCGCGGCGTTCAATTCGTGGGCATTAGTATCGACGATCCGCAGGCGGTACGAAGCTATCTCGCGCAGCACAGCATCAGCTATCCGCTTTTGCTGGGGAGCTTCGACCTGCTAGGTCTCACGACTGATTTGGGCAATACTGCTCAGACACTGCCCTTTAGCGTCATTCTGCGTGCTGACGGCTCCGTCGAAAAAACGAAGCTTGGTGCCTTCAACGCCAAGGAGTTGGATCAGGAGCTGGACAGTCTGCTTGGCGCGCGATAGGCTCTCGCCCCCTGTCGGCATCGGACAACCCTGTCGGCATCGGACAAATATCTAGCCGATAGTCATCGTCTTATAGACAATTTGCTGCGAATTGCGGCAAACTTGCAGCCATGACCAGCCAAACTAGCAAGAAAAGCGGCAAACGAGGCGGCAAACGCGGCGACAAACCTGACGACAAAAGCGAAGCGTCTGGAACAGCGGCCAAAGAAACAAAAACGTCTAGCCGGCGAGCAGGCATTCCATTGCGTATTCTCGTTCTGCACGGTCCGAATCTCAATTTGCTCGGCACGCGTGAGCCGGAAATTTATGGGCGCACAACGCTCTCCGACATCCATGTAGCCATGGACGCGCGCGCGCGCGCGGAAGGCGTGTTACTCGAATCGTTTCAGAGCAACCACGAAGGCGAACTCGTCGATCGCGTGCAAGCTGCGCGCACCGAGGGAATCCGTTTCATCATTATCAATCCGGCCGGCTATTCGCATACCAGCGTAGCGCTGCGCGATGCGCTTTCTGCCGTTGCCATTCCATTTGTTGAAGTGCATTTGTCCAACATCCATGCGCGAGAAACTTTTCGTCACCATTCTTATTTCTCCGATATCGCGGTCGGAGTCATTTGTGGACTCGGTGCCGAGGGATATCAACTTGCGCTCGAATACGCGCTGTCGCGCTTGCGCCTTCCGGCGCGTTGAAAAATCAAAAATATGTCGGGCGTATATTCGCCCAGCCTTGCATTGGAGTAAGAGATGGAT
>DASUGV010000278.1:0-3226 GCA_036273835.1 Rhodocyclaceae bacterium | reverse complement strand
GAATCAACGACACCGGCAGATTGCCGTGCGAGTCGCGATCGGCCAGTAGCATGTCCTGAATGTAGTCCGGCAGCGAAGTCAGAAGCTGCGCATTTTCCACCGTCAGTTTCTCGCAGATTATCCGACATTTGTCCTTGGCATTTGCCTGCGCAAGTTCGTTGCCGAGCTGAACCAACTTATCGTTGAGTTCATCGATGAGCGACTTCACTTGCGGAATGAATTCGAGCAGCCCTTCGGGGATGAGTACCACACCGTGATAAATGCCTTTCCTGCCGCGTGCGATCACGGTATTGGCTATCATGTCGATGACCGCGCTCAACGACAGCTTGCGCTGCGCAAGCTCTTCCGAAATCAGCGCCACGGCCGGCTTGGTCTGCAAGGCCACTTCGAGGGTAACGTGTGACGCGGAACGGCCCATCAATTTTACGAAATGCCAATATTTTCGCGACGAGGGTGTGTCCTGCAAAATGTTGCCCACCATCTCGGCATAGATTTTCGTCGCCGTGTCGAAGCCGAATGAAATGGGCAGCAAACCTTCGACCTGTAGATCGCCGTCGATCGTCTTCGGTACGCCGATCACCTGCACACCCACCGGTACACCAGCGTCGTTCGCCCGTACATCGGAATGCAAATATTCGGCGAGTAACGCGGCGTTGGTGTTAGAGTCATCGCCGCCAATAATGACGATTGCATCAATCTGATTGTCGGTGCAGACTTGTTTGACCTGCCGGTATTGCTCGTCGGTCTTGATCTTGGTGCGGTCCGTGCCGAGGAAATCGAAGCCACCCGTATTGACAATGCCCGCCGCATCGTCGTCATTTATGACAAATAATTTGCCGCTCAATAGACCTTTAGGCCCACCACGCACGCCAAGCAAAGTATTCTCGGAGCCGAGAATCGTCTTGAGTCCGCACAACACATTGTGGCCGCCCGACGCCGGGCCGCCCGAAAAAAGCGCCGCGACGCGTTTGCCCTTGGGCATCGCGGCAAGTGAACTGCTCGAACGCAACACCGCGTTGCCCGACTCGCTCGTCGTATGCGGAAAGCTTGCCCCGACGCTGTTGCTATACCGGGTGCTGAGAACTTGTCCTGATGAAACAAAACTCGGAGGCATCGGTTTCGCTTGGTCGCCAAATGCGCGGCAAACAGGAACCGGCAAAGTGCGGATTTCATTTTCAAAAATGGAGCGATGCCGCTCCATGGCGATGAGCGTTTCGGTGAGCGATTTCATATGTCAAATTCCATATTTCTTGGAAAAGCACTCGCGACGAGTGCGGCAAAGGCGACAAGAATAACTGCAAGTAGCCTCGGCGTGAGGTAGCGCAACAACGACTATTGATTTAGCAAACATTGATCCTGCATTACGTCTACTCTGGGTGCCGCCCATCGCGCAAACTTCTGAGAAATGCCTCGGCTTCTCGCGGCGCGCGAAACTCCCGCCATTCAAGATGCGGAAATTCCTTGCTGTGCCTCAGATTGGCGAAATCCCGTTGCCGGCGTTTGAATGTGGTGAGCACCCACACCAGTATGGAATCTCTCGAAAAAAATGCACGCCTGAACGATTCCTGATTTCCGCCACATGTTTTCTCGCGTCGAACTGCACGTCGAATAGAGCGCAAAAATGCACGCCACAATACGGTGGAGAAATCGTAGTTTAGCCACACGATGACAGTAGCTTTCGTCCACACGGTCGCGCACCGATCCGTAATTGCCGTCCACTATCCACTCGGGATTTGTCGTGGCTGCGCTGACGAGACATCGGAACTCGGCCTCGGACTTCGGCTTCCAGTTCGGCGCCCAAAAAAGTTCATCGAGTTCAACATGGGGCAGACCGAGAGTCTGCGCAAGACGCGAAGCGAATGTACTCTTGCCAGCACAACTGGTGCCAATGATGATGATCCGTTTCAATATCTCACCATGTGTACTTGGTGCCTTGATGGTGAATAATTTTCTTGCCGTACCGACTGCTAGGTCTTCAGCCGATATCCTGTCTTGAACATCCACGCCACGATCATCATGAATACCACAAGAAATGCTGCCGTCATCGCCAGGCTAATGCCAACGCTCACATCCGCCATGCCATAGAAACTCCAGCGGAAGCCGCTGATGAGATAGACGACGGGGTTGAATAAGGTAACCGTCTGCCAAAATGGCGGCAGCATCTTAATGGAATAAAAGCTGCCACCGAGAAAAGTCAGTGGTGTGACGATCAGCAAAGGCACCATTTGCAATTTCTCGAAACCATCGGCCCAAATGCCGATGATAAAGCCGAGCAGGCTGAAGGTCACCGCCGTCAGTACGAGGAACAGCACCATCCACACCGGATGCGCAATCTGCAACGGTACGAACAGACCCGCAGTGGCGAGGATGATCAGGCCGAGCACAATCGACTTGGTCGCTGCCGCACCGACATAGCTCACCACGATTTCAAGATAGGAAACCGGCGCGGACAGCAATTCGTAAATGGTCCCCGTGAATTTCGGAAAGTAGATGCCGAACGATGCATTGGAAATGCTCTGCGTCAGCAACGACAACATCACTAGTCCCGGTACGATGAATGCGCCATAACTGATGCCGCCAATCTGCGGAATACGCGAGCCGATAGCCGAACCGAAAACGACGAAATATAGCGACGTCGAAATCACCGGCGAGATCACGCTTTGCATCAATGTGCGCCAGGTGCGCGCCATCTCGAATCGGTATATGGCACGCACTGCGTAAAGGTTCATGCTCATGGTATTTTTCATAGCGCTCATTTTTCTTTTACCAGACTGACGAAGATATCTTCGAGCGAACTTTGCTTCGTCTGCAAATCCTTGAAGCCGACGCCCGCATCGCCCAAGTCTTTCAGCAGCGTAGCGATGCGGCTACCGTCGTCGTGCGCATCATAGGTGTAGATCAGATCTTCGCCATCACATGCCAGCTCCAACTTCCAATCCGCAAGCGCGGCGGGCACTCGCTCCAGCCTGTGCTGCAAATGCAAGGTCAATTGCTTCTTGCCAAGCTTACGCATCAATTCGATCTTGTCTTCGACGAGGATGATCTCGCCCTTGCTGATCACACCAATGCGGTCAGCCATTTGCTCGGCCTCGTCGATGTAGTGCGTGGTCAGGATGATGGTGGTGCCGGCCTCGCGCAGGCGCCGCACCATCGCCCACATGTCGCGGCGCAGTTCGACGTCCACGCCGGCGGTGGGTTCGTCCAGGAACAACACGCGGGGTTCGTG
>DASUGV010000277.1:0-7704 GCA_036273835.1 Rhodocyclaceae bacterium | reverse complement strand
GATACCCGCCGCGCGCGCCTTTTGCGCCAGGCGTGCAATGAGCTCTTCGATTTTCTTGCCGACCACCATCATCAGATCGGCAAGCTCGTCGATGACGACAACGATCATCGGCATGTTGCCCAGCGGCTCAGGATTGTCCGGCGTAATCGTGAATGGATTAGTGAGCGGCTTACCGGCCTTCTCGGCGTCCTGCACCTGCTTGTTGTAACCAGCCAAATTGCGTACGCCCAGTGCCGACATCAACTTGTAGCGGCGCTCCATTTCGCCGACACACCAATTGAGCGCGTGGCCCGCGTGCTTCATGTCGGTGACGACCGGCGCCAGCAGATGCGGAATGCCTTCGTAGACGGAAAGTTCCAGCATCTTCGGGTCGATAAGAATCAGGCGAACCTTGTCGGCCTCCGCCTTGTAGAGTAATGACAATATCATGGCGTTGATGCCGACCGACTTGCCCGAGCCGGTCGTACCCGCGACGAGCAAATGCGGCATCTTGGCCAGATCGGCCACCGTCGGATTACCGCCGATGTCCTTGCCCAACGCAATGGTCAATGGCGAATGCATATCGTGATAGGCCTTGGAGCCGAGAATCTCCGACAAGCGCACCATCTGCCGTTTGGGATTGGGAATTTCCAGGCCCATGCAGGCCTTGCCGGGAATAGTTTCGACCACGCGAATGCTCAACACCGATAGCGCGCGCGCCAGATCCTTGATCAGGTTGACGATCTGCGCGCCCTTCACACCCACGGCAGGTTCGACTTCAAAACGCGTGATGACGGGACCGGGATACGCGGCCAGCACTTTTACCTCGACACCGAAGTCGGCAAGTTTGCGTTCGATCAAACGCGAGGTGTATTCGAGCGACTCCACCGAAGGCGGCTCGATGTCATTCGATGGCAAATCGAGCAGCGACAACGGTGGCAAGCTACCTGCTGCCGTATCGGCAAACAGCACTTGCTGGCGCTCCTTGTCGGCGCGTTCGGACTTGATGACTTCGACTTTGGGCTGCTCGATGTGGATGCTCACAGGTGGCGCGTCTTCGCGTTTCTTGCGTTCTTTCTTGATCTTCGCTTCGCGCTTTTCCGCGACCTGCGCACCGGCACGGCGATCTTGCCACGCTTGCCACTGCGCCATGATCCATTGTCCGGCACGCTCCAGACCATAGCCTAGATTTTCGAGTGCGTTGAGCCAGGAGAAATTGCCAAATAAACTCAAGCCCCCCGCCCACAATGCCAACATCATTAGTGTGCCGCCGGTGAAACCCAGATAACGCACGAATGCACCGCCGACCTCCATACCCACTACCCCGCCGGGATCGCCGGGCAGCGCCGCGTGACTGCTGTAGAAACGCATCGCCTCCAAACCGCAGCTAGTGAGGAGCACCGTCACGAAGCCGGCAAGCACAATGTAGAAAGAGCGCCTGTCTCCACGAAATTCATGACGGAAGCGATGTCCGCCGATCAATAATCCCCAGAACATGAATACCGCCAGCCACCAAGCCGAACTGCCGAAGAACAGCAGCAGCACGTCGGCCAGCCACGCACCAAAACGTCCCCCGGGATTGGCAATGTGCTCCGTCGCTACAGCGTTCGAATAGCCTGGATCAGCTTTGCTGTATGAAAACAGAATCATCGCGATGTAGGCGCCGATGGCGCCCAGCAATAACCAACGCGCCTCGCGCACCAGCGAAGCGATTTTTTCAGGTAAAGGCTGAGAAGGGGTACGCGAACTCGCGCGGAAGAGCATGCAGTATGTGGCGACTATGGCGCAGAAGAATAATGCCGGATTATAGCGTGACGTATTTCATCATCGGAGCATCATGATGGACGGACTCCGAAAAGGCAGCCGAGGCGCTTCAATACGGGGGAAAAACGCAAAAGGTTTCGGTGCTAAATCGATTATCACATAAACACCCGACACCCCAGCGCGGGCTATCTTCCGGCGAAACGGCGCCACTACACTATAATCAACCATTTTTTGACCGTTCAAGTTGTGGCCTATTATCGATTTGAGCATTAGTCGAACCTACCAATCTGTCCAGTAGCCGGGAGAAAAAGATGACCCTTCAGGGCGTTCGAGTCGCCGTACTGGTTCCATGTCACAACGAGGAAATTGCAATTTCAAGAGTCGTCGAGGATTTCAGGACGGCACTTCCAGATTCTGAAATCTATGTTTTCGACAACAACTCAACCGATAAAACGAACAGCATTGCGGCGGCGGCCGGTGCAACTGTCCGGCAAGAGTTTAGGCAAGGCAAGGGGCACGTCGTCAGAAGAATGTTCTCGGATGTGGATGCAGACGTTTATGTACTGGTCGACGGTGATGACACGTACGACGCATCGATTGCCCCGCGCCTGGTTGAAACCCTGACCGACAATAACCTGGATATGATCAATGTATCCAGATCCGCCGCTAGCACCGACAGTTATCGCTCCGGCCATCGGTTTGGAAACTGGTTTCTGACCTCGGTAGTATCGTGGGTGTTCGGACGCAAATTCCAAGACATGCTGTCGGGATATCGGATTTTCAGTCGGCGTTTCGTCAAAAGTTTTCCGGCCCACTCGCGGGGGTTTGAGATTGAGACAGAGCTGACCGTACACGCACTCGAGCTGAATCTGCCGACCGAAGAGATTCCAGCGCCCTACAAGGAAAGACCAGAAGGCTCTGCCAGCAAACTGAGAACTTTTCGCGATGGGTTTAGAATCTTGCTGACCATCGTGCGCCTTCTGAAAAACGAAAAACCGCTGGAATTCTTTTCCACCTTTTCGTTGCTCTTCATCGTTGTCGCGTCTTTTCTTTCCGTACCAATATTCGAGACGTATTTCGAGACCGGTCTGGTACCAAGATTCCCAACAGCGATACTCATTGTCGGTCTCGTTCTGCTAGCGGCAATCAGCCTGGTCTGCGGCCTAGTGCTGGATACGGTGACACGAGGGAGAAGAGAACTGAGACGTCTGTTCTATCTTCAATACGATCCGCCATCTTCTGCAGTCGATAACAGCAAATCAGACAACAGAAAGTGAATCGCATTGAAAAAACGAATTTTTAACTATTGCGTGGTTGGAACCATCGGTTACGTGACAGACGCGTTTTTACTTTTTCTTGTGCTGCGTTACACGAGCTTGAACGCACTGCAAGGCAGAGCGATTTCCTTCCTCGTCGCCGTGTTCGTTACCTGGCGGCTGAACAGGAAATTCACATTTGCTACAGCCAAAAATCTGGCCGGCCACGCCGGACTTGAGGAATTTGCGAGATATCTGGCAGCCAACTTTCTCGGCATCTCGATGAATCTCGGCATATACACAATTCTTGTTTTGAAGTTTCCATTTTTTTCCGCCTCTCCGCAATTTGCGGTTGCGGCAGGTTCGATAGCGGCTTTGACAGTAAACTTTATGCTCTCCAATTACTGGGTATTTAAATGAGCAATCATTTAAAACTGCCGCAAAAAACGCTTGTCGCGTTACTGCTGGCGCTCTTCTTTGTCTTGGCGCTAGGCGGCCTTCATCACATGGGCCTCACGTACGACGAGGCTGACCACTTGCGCTACGGCGTCAACATCCTTCACGGCGACGCCGATCGGTTCGATGACAGTAAGATGCCGGTTTCGGCGTGGAACGCATTGCCGGGGCTGATTGCCGAGCACATGTCCGAGGGACCGGTCCGCGATGCCTTGGCGGGGACTTTTGCATCGCGCGTACCCACCGTGCTGGCCGCCCTCCTCCTCGGCCTGCTGGTGTATCGATGGGCGCGAGAACTGTACGGAGACAAAGCCGGCCTGTTGGCGCTATCCCTCTTCGTGCTCGACGTTAACATCCTTGCCCATGCGCGCTGGGCGACCACCGACCTCTACGCTACGCTGGGCACCTGTGCCGCTTTGTATTTTTTCTGGCGCTTTCAGCGCGATGGCGGCCCGCGTGCCGGCGGCTTGTCGGCACTCACCCTGGGCTTCGCCCAAATCGCGAAATACAGCGGCGTGTTTCTCGTGCCCTTGTTCGTCATGCTGGCCGTCGTACGCCATTGGCATACGCTGGTCGCAACTTCCGGCGAAGGCCGCCAGGGATGGAAGCGGCTGCGGCCGAAAACAACACTGGGTTACGTGGCACTCTTCGTGATCGTCGTCCTGTTGATAATCAACGCCGGCTTTCTGTTCCGCAAGAGCTTCACACCTTTGGGCGAATATGCGTTCCGCGCCAATCTCTTCCGTTCGGTTCAACACGCACTGCCCGCCGCTTTGCCGGTACCTGTCCCCTATCCCTACCTCGAAGGTCTCGATTGGGTGTTGCAGCGCGAACGCGCAGGCAGTGAGTTCGGCAACCTTTATATGCTGGGGGAATTGCGCGAAGGTCGCGGATTCAAGGGCTACTATTTCGTGGCTTACCTGTTCAAGGTTCCATTACCAATCCAGATTTTGTTTATTGCCGCCATCATTTGCTATTGGCGACGGCGGCCGCTGTTTCACTTCAGCCGCGACGAAGTATTTTTGTTGTTGCCGGTGCTGTTCTTTTTCGTCTACTTCAACTTTTTGTTCGAAGCAGATATCGGCATACGCTTTCTACTGGTTGCCTTCCCCATGATGCATGTCTTCACTGCCAGCTTGCTCGCGCCCCAGACCGCACTCGGCAAGCGTCAACAGCTAACCATCGGCGCACTTCTGATAGCAGCATTGATCTCCGTACTTTCCTATGCGCCACATTACCTTTCGTACTTCAACGAATTAGTGCCCGACCGCAAACAAGCGTACCGAATCCTCGCCGACTCCAACCTCGATTGGGGGGAAAACGAGTACTGGCTCAAGCGTTGGATGGAAGAGCACCCAGGTGCAATCTTCGAACCTGCAAGCCCTGTTGCCGGCACCATCGTCGTGGGCGTGAACAACTACACCGGCGTTCTGAACAAAGACCAATTCGCTTGGTTACGCGATGGACTTAATGCGCGGCCGGTAAGCCAGATAGCCTATTCGTATTTGGTTTTCGAGGTCACTCCAAAAGATCTCGAGCGGCTTTCGTCAACTTCACAATGACACCGCATGCACTATCGTTTCGCCAGATTTCGATGAAGACGAAAGTTGCCATCGCATTCTTTTTTGCGGCCACTGCTTTCTTCATCCTCTCCGACTTTCTGCTTTTTCAAAAAGTCTTCTACTACTTCGACTTCGAAGTGCAGTGGATCCCATTTCACCAATTCGTCCATGCTGCGTGGAAGAGCGGACAAAGTGCTCTGTGGGATCCTTTCATCATGCTTGGGTTTCCGCAACATGCGGAAGGGCAAGTCGGCGTTTTCTACCCGATCAATCTCCTCTTGCATTGGCTGCCCAACCAACCCTATACCATTGCGCTGTCGATCTACATTCACGTGGTGCTAGGTCTGATATCGACTTATTTGCTCGCCCGTGCTTGCCAACTAAGACGGTTGGCATCCGTACACGCGGCGATCTGCTTTGCGTTCTCGGGCTTCATATTTGCCCAGCTAACGAACTACAACATCTCGCTGGTCGCCGTCTATCTGCCGCTCAAGCTGCTGTTCATCACCTATTATTTTGATCGTCGTGGCACACAGCACTTGTTGTATTTCGCACTTGTGACCGCGTCCGAGTTGCTGGTAAGCCATGCGAATATGTCATTTATTACGAGCACGGCGGCGGGGCTGTATTTCCTGCTATGCGCGCTAGCCAAACGCGAACACTTCACTCGCGATGTGGGACTCTTCGGGCTCAGTTACTTTCTCGCGCTATCGATCGCAGCGATACAACTCCTGCCGACCTTTGAACTCCTCACGCAGAGCGATCGCTCCGCGGGCATTTCATATGACATGGTCACCAGTTATTCGCTCAGCTTCAGCGAATATCTGACCGCATTTTTTCCCCTCATGTTTGGCAGTAGTAGCACCGCTTTCACAAGCGGCAGCAGCTTTGAAGAAAAGTATTTCTTTGTCGGCAGCGTCGGCATGCTATTGGCATTATTCGGCGTCGCCGCGCTTGTCAAACGGCGCGACAACAAATTTATCGCGATCATCGCTTTGTTAGGAGTCGTTGGTCTGATCCTGAGCCTCGGCGGGAATAATCCCTTCTTCGATTTGTATCGGCTGCTGATCCATGTTCCGGGTTTCAATTTCTTTCGCGCGCCCGCCCGCTGGTCCCTCGTACTCACGCTGGCAGCGGCGATTTTATCCGGCTATGGCTTGCAAATTCTTCTTGAGAATTTTCAATGCGGAAAAACACTAAAAGCTTTGGCATGGCTTATCGCCCTAGCGATCTGCGCGCCACTCATGGTGTATGCATTGGGCTGGAAAGATACGGAGGTGCAACGCAGTATTTTGTGGGGCAAGATCATTCATCCCCTTGCGGTCGATCTGTCCAATCTCGCGGGCATCGACCATTATTTTTACTCGGTCTTTACACTACTGAGCCCGCTTGCGTACTACGTAGCCATATTGCTTGCGCTTGCCGTAATCGCCACGATTAGATTGCCTGCCAGATACGCCGGGCTGGCTATCCTCGTACTTGGCATGGTCGATATTTTCATGGTCATCAAACCGATCAACCCGAGAATGCCGGCCGATTTTTTCGCCAACACACCGCCGCATATTGTCTCTTTGAAACAACAAATCGGCATATTCAGAGCCACATCGAACGACGACATACCAAATTTGAGCAGCGTCAATAATAGCGTCGGCGCGTTCTACGGCGTGCAAAGCATCAAGGGCTACTCCGCACTGCAACTGAAGAACTATATTGCGCTACGCGACCAACTCCAGCGACCGGATATTCAGGATTATGTGGGTGTCAAATATGAGATTGTGCCTGGCAACGACTCGCAGTTTAGGATCGTCGAACGGCCGGGCGCTTTTCCGCGCGCGTTTTTGCTGCCACGTTATTCCACTTATGAAGACGATTCCGCTGCGTTCGCTGCCTTCTTAAAACAAGATGAAATGGACCGCAAATCGGTTGCAACCCTCTCAATGTATTCGGTACACCTGCTCGGCCTTGCAGCGCATCCGCAAGCATCTACTGACGATACGTTCGTAGAACAATCTGCTGCAGTAAACATCACCGATTATGAAAATTCACGCGTCGAGATGCGTGGCGAAACACGGCAGCCGGCTTTCTTGATTATCACAGACATTTATTACCCGGGATGGAAAGCGCGCGTAAACGGACAAGCTGCTCCTCTCGTCCCCATTCACGGCACTTTCCGCGGCATCTATTTGAAACATCCCGGTGCATTTACAGTCGAGATGACTTATGAACCCATGTCATTCGAATGGGGAATGTGGCTTTCTTTGAGCGGCTTGACGGTTGCCGTGCTGCTCGCCTTCGGTCTGCATAAGGCCACAAAAAACCAAACTAAACCTCGTGAATCTGCTCGTAGAGAATGATCCCGCGATCGGTTTCGTCGATCAGGCCGCGATTCTGCAAATCTTTCATCACGCGCGACACCATTTCGCGCGAGGCACCGATCATCTTCGCAATATCCTGTTTGGAAATTTTCTTGCGCACGATGACTTCGCCCTCCGTTGTCTCGGCCATGTCGAGTAGCAGCCGTGCCACACGGCCGTAGACATCCATCAGCGCAAGGCTCTCGATCTTGCGATCCGCCTCACGCAGACGAGCAGCCAGATTGCTCATAATGCGCAGGCTGACGTCGAAGTTATCCTGCAGGATGCGGCGGAAATCCGCTTGCGCTATCGTCACCAGATCGGTGGAACTGA
>DASUGV010000276.1:0-5086 GCA_036273835.1 Rhodocyclaceae bacterium | reverse complement strand
CCGCCGGGCGCACCAGGATGCGCGGATGATCGGGATGACTAGCAAGAAACTCATCGACGACATGTCCGTAGGAACGGCCAGCGCTGATACCCAGCACGAGCGTGCTGTTGTCGATCAGATCGCCGATCCGAACTTCTCCGGCACTGTTCAGATACGGTTTAAAACGCTCGAGCGAGCTACGTGGCAAAACGATCTTCGGTGGCGCGGCGGCGAGAAAGGGCAAGGAGAAGGACATGTATTCCTCCCTTTCCGGATTCTTCTGCATCCCCGCACAGACCACGCGTTCACGATTGCGGATTTGCTCCGATACGCGGCGGATGTTGGAAACTTCCACGTGGTGCTGGTACTCAGGCATATGACGCATGAGAAATTCTGCGTGCCGATCGACAATACCTTTGCCCGCATTGGGGCCATCCGCAATATACATCGGCGGCAAATCGAAACGGCACCAGGTTACCGCAGTGTCATTGGAAGATTGGATAGTTTCCTTGGCCTTGGCAGACAAATGTGTACTGCATAACGCAGCGAGCAGCGCCGGAAACAAGAATACGAATACACGCAATAGTCGCATCTGCGGAACGTTTGAATGATCGACGCTTGAGCTTACGCCATAGATATCCATGGCGCCACTCTTGCTGCGCGGCAAGCGCATACCACATTCCACAACGAACTACGCTTCAGCATAGTCCGTCCCGAGCTGACTGACTTCAATGCGATTGCGTCCGTTACTCTTTGCGCGGTAGAGCGCCGCGTCGGCACGCGCAACGAGAGACTCCAGCGTGTCGGCCTTGAGCAATTGCGTGCCGCCTCCACTCAGTGTGACCGCAATGTCTCCAGCACTGGTCGCGAACGGTTGATCGGCAAGGCGCGCGCGCAGACGTTCAGCCACCTGTGTCGCCGCCTCCAGCGAGGTATGCGGCAAGAGCGCGATAAATTCTTCGCCACCCCATCTTCCGGGCAAGTCCGATTTCCGGAAGCAGTCGTGCATGCGCGACGCTACCTCGCGCAACACTTCGTCGCCGACGTTATGTCCATATGTATCGTTGATATGTTTGAAGTGGTCGATGTCGAAGAGAACTAGCGATAGCTCCTGACCGTGCCGAAGCGCCTGGCTGATGGAGCGCTGTGCTTCGAGATTGAAGTGGCGGCGATTGGCAATGCCCGTCAATGCATCTTCCTCGGCCAGTCGCTTGAGCTCGCGTTCGGCCAGACGCCACTCGGTGATGTAATGATCGATACCCACCACGACGGGCGCACCGTCGACGCTGACGCAACGACGTTTGCATACGATGCGAAAGCATTCCTCGCCGGTGACAGGAAGCTGCGAATGTTGCTCCTTCAGTATCTCTTTACCTTCGATGACGAGTTTGTCTTCCAATGCAGAGGTAGCGGCGGATTCCGGATCCGCTGCCAGTTCTTTCGCAGTCAGGCCGATCAGATTCTGCCGTGGCTGTTGCAATAGCCGGGCGAACGCGTCGTTCACAATCAGATAGTTTCCGTCGGCCCCTTTGATGTAAACCGGGTCGGGAATCACGTCGATGAGATCCTGCACGAAACGTTCGGTACGCAAACGTTGCGCCATTTCGCGTTCGAGCACCGCCTTGAGTTCGCGCTCGGCGATGCGCCAACGCGTGATGTGGTGTTCGATTCCGACGACTACCGGATCGCCATCGACATAAATACTGCGGCGCTTACAGATGATTCGGAATATCTCTTCGCCGGTGGATTGTCGAACCGTATGATCTTCCTTGTCGATCTCCGCGCCGGCGAGCACCTGCTCATCTTCGGAAGCAGTAAGCTGACGATTGTCGGGGTCCGCCGAAACCGCATTGAGGTCGAAGCGCTTGAAAGTCAACTTATCTACGTTGCGATATTTGGCAAAGGCCTCGTTGACCATCTGATAGTGTCCGCCCGCTTTCTTGATGAAGACCGGGTCGGGGATCACGTCGATGAGACGCTGTATGAATGCCTGTGTGCGCTCGCGCAGGACCACTTCGTTCTCGAGGGATTGCTTCAGGCTTCGTTCTGCGCCGCGCAGTTCCGTCACGTCGACATGAGCGCCCACAATCACCTGTTCGCCGTTGGCGTCCAAACACGAACCCTTGCTGATGATGCGGAAACTTTCCTTTCCGCTGTCCGCATCAATCTCGTGGACTTCGCGGAAAACGGAGTCTCCCGCCAATACCGCACCGTCTTCCTCGAAATGCTGGCGCATCAACTCCGCCGTCGCTTCGGGCGAGAGACCCATGCGACCCAGCAGATTGCCGGACGGCAAACCCTTTTCGCGCACCATGGCCTGATTGACCATCAAATAGCGGCTGGTCGCGTCTTTGACATACACCGGATGAGGAATCAGATCGATGACGCGCTGCACGAAGGCGAGCGTGTCGCGATGATGCTCACGCTCACGCTGCAAAGTGCTCTGCAAAGTTTGTTCGGTAATCCACCAATTCGAAAGATCGAAATTGGCGCCTACCAGGACGGATCCGCCATCGACGTCGAAACAGGAACCCTTCATGATCAGACGGTGGCGCTCGCCTCCGTTAGGATGCCGGTCGTGGCGCTCCTCGAAAATGGTCCGTCCACGCAACACGGTCAAATCTTCTTCACGCGAGCGCTGGGCATCCTGCGCGGAACGGGCGATTTCCGCCGTCGTACGCCCGACGATCTGTTCGTGCGTCAGGTCCAGTTCATCGGCGAATGCGCGGTTGACGACCAGATAACGGCTGTCCATGTCTTTGACATATACCGGCTGCGGAATGACATCGATGACGTGGCGTGTGAACTCAAGATGCTGAGCGGCCTGCGTGCGCAAGGTCCGCAAGGCGCCGTGCAGACGTACAGCAACGGGTACGAAGGCGCAGAGGCTCGTTATCGTCACGCCCATCCATAACGGCGGAGCGAACGCGACCACTACCGAAGCCGCTATGAGCACCGGCAGAACTAAAATCGACCACTCTCGCAATTGCATGCGCAACAGGCGCGCCTCCTTATTCATTTCTTTGTATGACATTGGAATGGATGAATGTGCGCTCCGTGCGCATGCATTTATTCTACCCGTCTGCCGAAAATTCCATTCTTACAGCGCTATACCCGCCAGGTAAAAGGGTTGAAAGCGGTATTGCGATCATAATAATCTTCATTCTCTTTTTTCTTGAGGAACGCCACTACGCGATAGGTCAGCGGCGTCATCACGATCTCCCAGCTCGTCTTCAATACGTACTGCGCCAGCGCCACTCTGAGCACTTGCTCGGTCGGCCAAATCGCATAAAAAGCGATGAAATAGAATAATCCCGAATCAACCGCCTCGCCGACGATGGTGGAACCGATCGTCCGTGTCCATAACCACCGGCCTTGGGTGGCGATCTTCATCTTGGCGAGCACATAGCTATTGGCAAAACTGCCGCACCAAAAGGCGATCATCGAGCCGGCAACAATACGCGGCGTATTGCCGAATACGGCTTCCAGATGTGTCTGATATGAACGGTTGAAATCGTCTGCCGCAGGAGGAAGCGCCAGCACGACGGTGGACATGAAAGCAGCAAACGCCAAACTGGCAAAACCCGCCCACACGACCCGGCGGTCGCGGCCATAACCATACACTTCGGTCAGGATATCGCCGAAGATGTAGGAAATCGGAAAAAACAACACGCCCCCGCTGAAGATGACGGTGCCGAAGACAGGCAGATGAATCTGCGCGGCCTTGGCGGCACCGATGAGATTGGAACATAGCAGCACGCATACGAAAGCTGCCATTACAAAGTCGTAGTAGCGATAGGTGCGCGTCGATTGATTTGTCATTTTTATTCTGTCCCCGGTTGGCAAGCCGCGATTGTAGAGAAAATTCCGGTTGCATGCGGAATGTCATTAGATGCGTCGTTGTCGCAAAATGCTCCGGTTGCCTATCGGTTTGCCAGCATCGTGGTCACTTCGTCGACTACGCTCGCCCAGTCACCTGCCACGGGTTGGCGGAATATTTTCATGGTGGGGTACCATGGCGTCGCACATCCGCGTAAGCCCCATCGCCAATCCGGCCCCGCTGGCAAAAGTAGCCAGACCTGCTTCCCCAAAGCGCCCGCCAGGTGGGCGACTGCCGTATCGACAGTGATGACAAGATCGAGCCGCTCGATGACTGCGGCGGTGTCGGCAAAGTCATTTAGCATATCCAATAATGGGATCATGCCATCGCCGCATTGCCGCTCCAGACGCTCCATGCCTGCGGCGCCGACCTGCAACGAAAACGCTACTGCACCGTGACGGGCCTCCATCATTTTCAACATGAGTTCGATCGGTAGCGAGCGGCGGGCATCCACCGAATTGCCAGGGCTGCCCGCCCAAACGATTCCCAGCGTGCTTTTGCCCGGCGCCCAGCGATCGATCCGATCACACCATTCCGCTGCGCGTTGCGTGGGCGCGCTCAGATAGGGCAACTTATCCGGCACTTGTGGGGCAGTAAGTTTCAGCAGCAGGGGCAAGGATAGTAATGGACACCACAGGTCGTAATCGGTATCGGCTGGCGCCGCTTCAGTCACCGCATCGAGTCCTTCGACGCCAGTAAAGAGCATCGCGAGACTCGTTGTCACCCACGCCGTGACTCGGCCCGCACCAAGCTGACGCAATTGCGGCGCGAAGCGGATGAACTGTATCTGGTCGCCATAACCTTGTTCGCGCACCAGCAATAAGCGGCGTCCGGCCAGCGCTTCGCCACGCCACTGACGTTGAGGCAGCAGACCGGCAAAACTTACTCGGTCATGCGCAGCAATGTCACTGGCATAACGAGATTCGTAGAATGGTAAGCCTTCTGCGTAACGACCTTGCGTCATCAGCGCGATGCCGAGATTGGCGCGATTGCGCGCCAGCGACGGCGAAAGCGCCAAGGCTTTGCGAAAGCTTTCTTCCGCGCCGATCGCATCGCCACAAAACAGACGCGTCGAGCCCTGATATTGCAGCGCCAGCAACGCATCGGGCGCATGCGACAACCAATCGTCGGCCAGCGCACGCGCTTGCGCAACGCGACCCTGGCGCAACAAATCTTCAATCTCTGTTTGCGTCATGCTTTGAACGTTTTCCTTGGACCATTCCGCCG
>DASUGV010000275.1:0-3803 GCA_036273835.1 Rhodocyclaceae bacterium | reverse complement strand
CGCCGATAGTGCTCGACATGAACTTTGCGGCTCCCCATTCCGTTACCGCTCGCTGATGGTATCTGCGTGACGCATGCCCGCCGCCGGCCATCGCGCTTGTCGTTATGTCTGCGTTTGGGGGCAAGGCGGACTTGGCTTTTTGCCGCGCAAATTTCCGCTTTTGACCCGATGCGGACATTCTCATTGTGACGCTTGATGTCTGCTCCTAAGGATTATGCGGAGGAACACCGCAGGGGAATTTCTGTAAATATCTCAGCGGAGAATATCCAATTCCAAGATCATCTAACTAACAGCGGACATTGAAAAGATCCGTGGCTGACAAGTGTTTTCTGATTTTGTTAGCACTAATAAACTCTACGCGGCTTGCGCAATTTAGCGTTGCGCTGCGCATCAATGTTTTAACTGTGAGATGTAGCGAGTTATTAGAGCACAACAGCTACCGTGTCTTCGAGTGATGTCCGGAGAACACGAGATGCGTGCCAAAGAACTTACGTGGAGCCCGAGCGCAGGCTGGACCGGTGATCAGAGCGGCAAAGACGCCGTTGACTTAGTTCTCTATTTCGGCGCCCGCCGCGCGCTCGCCGATAGGTCACGCTTTACAGAACTGCGCGCGCTCTTTCCGAGTGCGCATGTCCTCGGCTGCAGCACCGGTGGCCAGATTCATAACGACGATGTGGTCGACGAAGAAATTGCCGCGATTGCGATCCGTTTCGATACGACCAAGCTCAAGCTAGCATGCCGGAGCGTCGATGGCGTCGACGCCTCGAGCCGCTGCGGAGTTGCGATCGGGCACGCGTTAGAAGGGGATGGCCTTGCCGGAATATTTGTTCTTTCCGACGGATTGGTTGTCAACGGCAGCGAACTTGTTGCTGGCATAACCAGCGTTGTCGGCCACGATATTCCGCTGACGGGGGGTCTCGCCGGTGACGGTGCGGAATTTGGTGAGACCCTGGTTGGCGCCGATGATGCGCCTCACCCCCATCGCGTCGCGGCAATTGGTTTCTACGGCCCTGCCATTCGCATCGGCCACGGCAGCGCCGGCGGCTGGGACGTGTTCGGTCCGCGCCGCCGAATCACAAAATCGATGGGCAACCTGTTGCTAGAGCTCGACGGCGAGCCAGCGCTCGATCTCTATGAGCGCTATCTGGGAGAGGAAGCCCAGAATTTGCCGGGCTCCGCCCTGCTATTTCCGCTGCAGATCTCCAATCCACACCATCCCGACATCAACATCGTTCGCACCGTACTGGCCGTCGACCGCAAGAAACGCACGATGACGTTCGCCGGCGATATGCCAGAAGGCTGGACCGCCCAGCTCATGCGCGGCAATTTCGACCGATTGTGTGGCGGCGCTGCGGATGCCGCACGGCAGGCGCAGTCGGGAATCGGCGACGGCGATAGCGTCGCCATCCTGGTGAGTTGCATCGGACGCAGACTGCTCATGGGCCAGCGCATCACCGATGAAATCGAAGCTGCTGGCGCCGTACTTGGCAAAAAGACCCTTCGGCTCGGCTTCTACTCGTACGGCGAGATTTCCCCGCATGCCGCAAGCGGTACCTGCGAGCTGCACAATCAGACCATGACTGTGACCGCGTTCCACGAGGCCGCCTGAGGCGCCGTGCACAAACTATTTGCCAAACAGCTCGCCAAAGCGACCAAGCCGTCCGGCGAAGTCGATGTAGCCCTGCTGGGACAGCTGGTCAGTGCAGCTTTCGAGGAAGCTGATAGCGATCGGCGGCGCACCGACCGGTCGATATCGCTCATGGTCGAAGAGCTGGATGAACTGAACCGCGATCTCGAAAGCAAAATCGTCCAACGCACGAGCGAGTTGAAGCAGCGCGAGGCCGAGCTGCGGCTGCAGAATATGCGATTCAATGCGGCTCTGGAGAACATGCCGCAGGGTCTTTGCATGTTCGATCACGACAAGCGGCTGGTGGTGAGCAATGTTCAATACGCGAAAATCTACGGACTTGATCCGGAAGAGTTGAAGATCGGCACGCCGCTGCGCACGATCTTGGAACGGCGAGTGGCGACTGGCCAATCTCCCGAGAACAGTCATAAATATATTGAACAGCGCCTCGTTGAAGTCGAAAAGTCCGCCCACGTCACGGTCAACGAGTTAAAAGACGGTCGATTCATCGAGGTGAAGCATCGGCCGCTGACCGATGGCGGATGGGTTGCAATCCATGACGACGTGACCGTGCAAAAGCGTTCGGAAGAACGCATCTCGCATATGGCGCACCACGATGCCCTGACCGATCTGCCAAATCGCCTGATGCTTCGCGAGCAGCTGGATCTACACATGCACGCCGTGCGGCACGGCGCTTCGTTGGCCGTTTTGTGTCTCGATCTCGATTTATTCAAGCGCGTTAACGACACGCTGGGTCATCCGGTCGGCGACGCCCTGTTATGCGCCATCGGTCGCCGCTTACGCGAATGCGTGCGCGAGAGCGATGTCGTCGCCCGCCTGGGTGGCGACGAGTTTGCGATCATCCAAGCCGGCGTCCCACAGCCGATTTCCGCCAGTGTCTTGGCGCAGCGGTTGGTGGACGAAATGGCGAAGCCCTTTGTCGCCGATGGCCATGAGATTGTCATCGGCACTAGTATCGGTATCTCAGTCGCGCCGAATGACGGCATCGACCCGGATTTCCTGTTGAAGTGCGCCGACATGGCGCTCTACCGCGCCAAGGAAAATGGCCGCAACGCCTTCAGCTTCTTCGAGTCCGGGATGGACGCGATCATGCATGAGCGCCGTGCGCTAGAAATCGATATTCGCAAGGCTTTTGCCGCCGACGAATTCGAGTTGTTCTACCAGCCGCTCGTCAACCTCGAACGCAACACGATCAGCGGTTTCGAAGCGTTGCTGCGCTGGAACCATCCGACGCGGGGCTTGGTTTCGCCGGCTAAGTTCATTCCACTCGCGGAGGAAACCGGCTTGATTGTGCCCCTCGGTGAATGGGTGTTACGCCAGGCTTGCGTCGAGGCGGCCAAATGGCCGAGTGACCTCAAGGTCGCGATCAATCTCTCGCCGGTACAATTTCGCAGCAAGAGTCTGGTACCCGTCGTTATGTCGGCAATTGCCAACGCCGGCATTTCTTCGACCCGCGTCGAACTGGAAATTACCGAAGCGATCTTGTTGCATAATAACGAGGCAACCCTGAGCACGCTGCATCAGATGCGGGACTTAGGCGTGCATATATCCATGGATGACTTCGGCACCGGCTACTCATCGTTGAGCTATCTGCGCAGCTTCCCGTTCGACAAAATCAAGATCGATCGGTCCTTCGTTCAAGGCCTGGAAAAAAATAAGGATGCCATAGCCATCATCCATGCCGTCTCGGAGCTTGGCACCAGCCTCGGCATGACCACGACGGTCGAGGGCATTGAAACGAAAGAGCAGCTTGAACTCGTCCGCGCCGAAGGCTGCACCGAGGTGCAGGGCTACTTGTTCAGCAAGCCGCTGCGCACCGGTGACATCCCTCGCTTCCTGTCGATGTTCGAAGGAAAGAACCGAGCAGCAGCTTGAAGCAGGCGAAGTCAGCTATTGGCCCTTAACCGACATTCTGCTTGTCGCAATTGGCGTCCGCCTGTCGTCGTGAAGCAGACACGCTGAACTTGCATGCGTCGCCTTGTCAGCAAATGGTGCGCGAAACGCAAATGGCCGGGACAAGCCCGGCCATAACGCGAAAACGGATCGCAAAACGCGCCGCTACCCCTGTGTCTTCTTCTTCCCGAACAACGCCTTGATATTGTCGAGCAGTTCGATCTTCGCGCCGTGCTTGCGCATGATCACGCTCTGCTGGATC
>DASUGV010000274.1:0-8577 GCA_036273835.1 Rhodocyclaceae bacterium | reverse complement strand
CAATCCTGGTAATGCCTCACTTCCAAGAAATCCATGCTCTGCAAATGACAACGGGAAATTAAGCCCTGCAACGATAAAGTGATCCAGCACGCGCACGTCAATGAGCGCAAGCGCACGCATTAGAGATGCGGTGAGTACAAGGTCTGCATGGGAAGGGTCTGTACGTCCGCTTGGATGGTTGTGTGCAAAGATCACTGATGCCGCATTGTGAAGTAGCGCGTTTTTGACTATCTCGCGTGGATAGACGCTTGTTTGCGTGAGCGTTCCTCGGAAAAGTTCTTCCGACTTAATGACGCGGTTCTGGGCATCCAACCAAAGCGCAACAAAAACTTCGTGCGGACGGTCCGCCAGCAAAATGCGCAAGTAGTCGCGTACGGCCCCGGGGTCACTGCACAATAGGCCGGGTTCACTTAGTCGAGTCGAGAGAATTGCCAAGGCGCGCTGGATAGTGTCCGTCTCTCTATCGGTATAGTTTACAGCGTGTGCGTGGGCCATTTTGCCTCTTCTATTTGCATTGGGTTGTTTATGCACCAAGTCTTTGCGCGCAGCTTTTTCATATTCTCAGCACGTGTCAGCACGTAGCGATGGCCACGCTGGCCCACTATTTTTATATGACAACGTTCTGCATGGTCCATCTCAAAGCGAGCATTGGCGCGGCTTTCGAGACATTGGCCCATCGGGCCCGTTTGGCCCACCCGATTTTGAGGATATGGACATACGGTGCTCATCAATAGATGAAGATGCGTGTACTTTTTGTTGATCGATTTTGGAAGAGTGGGCATGTAATTCATCAAGCTGCAGCGCTATGCAAATTGACTACTTCAGCTCCGACTCTTAGCTTGTCCAGGTAGTCGGCCCAGACCTGCATCATCTTTTTGCGTTCCGGTAGATATTCTGCAAAGTTGTACGCCGCCGCGACCTTGTTACGCTCGCCATGCGCGAGCTGTCGCTCGATGACGGTATGTGGCCAGCCCAGCTCGTGCAATAAGGTGGAAGCGGTGGATCTGAAGCCATGCCCGGTGTGTTCTTCGTTGGTGTAGCCCATGCGACGCAAGGCCGCATTGATGGTGTTTTCACTCATTGGGCGTGCAGCGCTACGCTCACTCGGGAACACGTAGCGGCCGGCACCGGTGAGCGGCTGAATCTCTCGAAGTACCTTCAAAGCTTGTGATGACAATGGAATAATGTGTTGCTCATCCATCTTCATCTTGCTTGCCGGTATACGCCACTCAGCTTTATCCAAATTAAATTCGGACCACTCAGCGTGGCGTAGTTCGCCTGGCCGTACAAACACCAGCGGTGCGAACTGGAGTGCACTGCGAGAGACAAATGAACCTGTGTAGCCACTGATGGCACGTAGCAGTTCACCTGTCTCTTCGGGTGTCTTGACTGATGCATGGTGTTGAACCGCAACTGGTGCGAGAACATCTTTCAGTTCGATGTCCCGTGAAGGATCACGTTGAGCAATACCGTGGCCAACTGCATAGCGAAATATCCGACCACAAACGTTATGTACACGCTTGGCTACATCGGTAGCACCGCGGTTCTCAACTCGTCGGATGACTTGCAGGAGATCGGGAGCAACCAGGTCGGCAATAGGACGTGAACCGATCCATGGAAAAACATCTGTTTCAAGTCGGCGCAGTAGTGTAGTGCGTGTGCTGTCGGCAAGACTGGGTGCAGTCTTTTTGTACCACTCTCGCGCAATGGTTTCGAAAGTATTTGCCGCTGCAATCTTGCGTGCTGACTTTGTGGATTTACGTTCAAGTCCTGGATCTGTGCCAGTGGCCAAAAGCTTGCGAGCATCTTCACAATCGGCCCTTGCTTTTTTGAGGGAGACATCTGGGTAGACACCTAATGCCAGTGTCTTTTGTTTGCCATCGAAGCGATAGCTCCAGCGCCAATATTTGCTGCCGTTCGAATGCACTAAAAGAAAGAGACCTTTGCCATCCGACAGCTTGAGTGGCTTGTGGCTGGTCTTCGCATTCTTCAGTTCTATATCGCTGAGCGCCATGGTGGCCCCTAAGCACAGATACCAACAAGCATAGCAATGTGCCAACAGTTATACCAACAAATATTTGATATTGTTATGATTCATTGTGATGCGTCAAGGCAAACAAAAAACCCGTAAAGCCTTAAGCTATGCGGGTTTATGTATTGTTGTGATACATCCTGAGATTTGTTAATGGTGCCCGGGACCGGAATCGAACCGGTACAGCCGTGAGGCCGAGGGATTTTAAGTCCCTTGTGTCTACCAATTTCACCACCCGGGCTTTCGAATGCCGCGCTGGTTGGGCTGCGCGGATCGCTATCTGCGTTGGATCGCTCGTCGTGCATGCGCACTGTCTGCGCTCACCGCCTTGCTATCGATCCGCTCGCTCCAACCATCGCGGCATTCGTTGTTACTTGTTGAGCTGCGCGAATCGCTTGCTGCGTGGCTTGCTTACCGCGCCATTTTAGCGCACGCCCGCCTCAGGCATCACGATGTTCACTTCGAGGACTTCGTAATTGTCCTTTTTCTCCATCTGTACTTTTATGTCATCGGGATTGACCTTGACATACTTGGAGATCACCGCGACAAGTTCCTTTTGTAGTGCGGCAAGGAAGTCGGGGGCGCGGACTTCGTCGCCACGCTGGTGGGCGATGACAAGCGTGAGTCGTTCCTTTGCCAGCGAGGCGGACTTCGGTTGGCTGCTGCCGAAGATTTTTTCGAGCCACGATGCCATGATCAAGCTCCTCCAAACAGGCGCTTGAGCAGACCGGGTCTCTCGTAATCGACAAAACGCATCGGACGCTCTTCGCCGAGGAAGCGGGCGACGACATCTTGATAGGCTTCGGCGGCTTCGCTCTCTTTGGTGTAGATGACGGGAGTGCCTTGGTTGGAAGCTTGCAATACGGTTTCGGATTCCGGAATCACGCCAAGCAGCGGGACGCGCAACAGCTCATGCACGTCCTTGTACGAGAGCATTTCGCCTTCATCGACGCGCTTGGCGGAGTAGCGTGTGACGACGAGATGTTCCTTGACCGCTTCCAGACCGTCTTTGGCGCGCCGGCTCTTGCTTTGCAGGATGCCGAGGATGCGGTCCGAGTCGCGGATCGAAGAGACTTCCGGATTGGTGACGACAAGGGCTTCGTCGGCGAAGGTGAGCGCCATGACGGCACCACGTTCGATACCAGCGGGCGAGTCGCAAATGATGTAGTCATAACCCATTTCGGCGAGATCTTTCAGCACTTTCTCGACACCTTCTTCGGTCAGCGCATCCTTGTCGCGCGTTTGCGAAGCCGGCAGCACGAACAGGTTCTCGCTGTGCTTGTCTTTGATCAGCGCCTGATGCAGATTGGCTTCGCCATTGACCACGTTGATCAGGTCATACACGACGCGGCGTTCGCAGCCCATGATGAGATCGAGGTTGCGCAGGCCCACATCGAAATCGATGACCGCGGTTTTGAAGCCGCGCAGGGCCAGACCCGATGCAAAACTTGCGCTGGTGGTGGTTTTGCCAACGCCTCCTTTGCCAGATGTCACGACAATGACTCGCGCCACGATTTCCCCTTAGTTGTCAGTGCTCAGTATTAGTGAATTGCTTGCAAGTGTAATAGCACTTCAGTCGATCTGAAGCGGCTCGATGCTTAAAGCGTATTTTTCTTCTTCCGTTTTGCTGACAGTCGGACGCAGTACGGCATGGACCGGTTTGCCCGCGAGCTTTTCGGCGATGCCGCGCTCGAAGGTACGATACACGCCGGCGATAGAGATGAGCTCCGGCCCGAAATTCGTACAGAGCAGCCGCGCCGCGATATTGCCTTGCGCACCGGCGAGCGCGCGACCACGCAGCGGACCGTAGCAATGGATGCTGCCATCGGCAATGATCTCCGCGCCATTGCTCACGCCGCCAAGTATGACGAGATCGGCGCCGCGCGCGTAGATCTGCTGGCCCGAGCGCACCGATCGATCGATGATCATAGTTTGCGCCGCGGCAGCCGGTGCTGCTTCGGAGCTTGCTGTCTCCGCTAGCAACTCGGCTTGTGCAGGCGGTTCTTCCTTCTTTTTTTCTTCGAGTGCGACGGTTTTGTCACCGCTAGTTTTTCCCGCTGCCTGGTTTAGTACGGCGAAACCGGCTTTCTTGGCGCCTTCTTCCAGCTCCTCGGGCGCGCTTTTGACGGCGACCGGTTGCAGGCCATAGCGGCGCAGCAGGCTGGCCAGACCACTCCAATCGACCCTGCTCGGTACTTTGCCGAGCTGCGACAGATCGATGATGGTTGCTTCGCCTGCAAAGAATTCGCCCATGCCGCCAAGCATGGTATGCAAGGTATGGGCGAGCTGTACGTTATCCAGGTCGCGTACCACGGCAGTCATTGCAGTCAGCGTGCCGGCTTTGAATTCTATTGGTTTTGACATCTGCTTGGGCGGTGGCGGTAGCCGACTCGGTTACGGACTCAGTTAAGTGAGTTCGGTTACGAAATGATTACCGGCCGGAGTCTACGTTTTGACAAGGCTTCGGGCAAGGGCCATGCAGTCGTTGGCTGGCGAGCCCCGAGGGTTCTCGTGTGGCTACCCGGCCCAGGCCTTGATGACCATGGCCAGCAAATCGAAGCCTTGGTCGAAGAGGTTTTGAAGGGCAGGTGCGAAAGCATTGAGCGAGACTAGCAGCAATACGATGCCGACCGTGGAGGTGATGGGAAAGCCAAGCGAAAACAAATTGAGTTGCGGTGCGGAGCGCGTCAGGATGCCTAACGCGATATTGGTGATCAGCAGGGCGGCAACGATGGGCAGCGAGATCAATAGGCCCGCCGCAAACATTATGCCACCGCCATGAACGAGCACTTGCCAACCCTTCGCGGCCAGCACATGGCTGGAAATCGGCAGCCACTCGAAGCTGCGCACCAGAACGTCCAGCAAGAGCAGGTGGCCATTGAGGGCGAGAAAAATCAAGGTTGCCAGCAATGTCATGAGCTGCGCCACGACGGATGTCTGCCCCTGGCTCTGCGGGTCGAAAAAAGTAGCGAACGACAGCCCCATCTCCAGTCCTATGATCGATCCGGCGACATCGAGGGCGGAAAAAACGACACGCATGCTCATGCCCATGCCGGTGCCGATCAATATCTGCTGTATGAATGTGGCGATGCCGACGTAGCTGCCCGGTTCCACCATCGTGGATGCTGGCAAGACCTGAGCGATGGCGACGGTAATGGCGATGCCAATGACAAGCCGGATGCGGCGCGGCACACCCAGATCGTTGAACACCGGCGCGGTGCTCATCAGCGCAAGCACGCGCGCAAGCGGGAATGCATAGAGAACTAGGAACGCATCGACCTGCGCGCTGGTGATCGAGAGCATTGCACTACGCTAGCCGATCAACGATGGAATGGCCTGGAGGAGTTGTCGCATGTAGTCGGTGATCATGGTGATCATCCAGGGGCCGGCGAAAATCAGCGTACCGAAAGTAATGACCAGTTTCGGTACGAAGGACAGCGTCATTTCGTTGATTTGCGTGGCGGCCTGCAGGATGCTGACGATCAAGCCCGTTACCATGGCCGCAAGAAACATCGGCGCGGCAATCAGAAGCATCATTTCAAGCGCCTCGCGGCCTAGCGCGACTACTGTGGTGGGAGTCATGTTCTATTCTCCGGATATGACAATATAATAAATGGCAACGGCGCAGCTAGCTATAGCTCGTTACCAGCGATGTGATCACCAGGCTCCAGCCATCGACCAATACGAAAAGCATAATCTTGAAAGGCAGCGAGACGATCACCGGCGACATCATCATCATGCCCATCGACATCAAAACGGATGCCACCACCATATCGATGATCAGGAACGGAATGAATACGATAAAGCCGATTTGAAAGCCGGTCTTGAGCTCGCTGGTCACGAATGCCGGCACGATGACCCTTAGCGGCAGATCGGCAGCCTTATCTACTTTGGGTACTTTTCCGAGCTTGGCAAAAAGCGACAGGTCGGAATCGCGCATCTGCTTGAGCATGAATGCTTTCACGGGCACGGACGCGCGATCGAGCGCCACGTCGAACTGGATTTTATTTTCCGACAAAGGTACCCAGGCATCCTGATACACGCGGTCGATGACCGGCGACATGATGAAAAAAGTCAGAAACAACGCCAGGCCGACGATGACCTGATTGGGCGGCGAGCTTTGTGTTCCCATTGCTTGCCGTAACAGCGACATGACGATCATGATGCGCGTGAAGCTCGTCATCATGAGCAGAATCGACGGGATGAAGCTTAATGCCGTGAGCATTAACAGTGTTTGTACCGGCAAGCTATAAGACGTGCCGCCACCGGCCATGGGCGTACTGGTAATGGCAGGAATGGCTTGTGCCGACGCCCACCTCGGGGCAAGCGCGAGTAACGCCACGGTTAACATGCCCAGCGAGAATGGCAACGCGCGCGACCAGTTAATTCGCATGGCGTTTGCCGTCGATGAGTTGTCGAAGGCGCTCGGCGAAAGCCGTTGGCGCGGTGTTGCCGGTGTTGGGTGCGGCCGGCAAATCCGTGGCGTCCATGCTGTGCAAGGCACTGACGCGTCCCGGCGCCACGCCGAGCACCAACACTTTTTGGCCAATGGCGACCAGTACCACACGTTCGCGTGGCCCCACCGCCGCTGCACTAATTACTTTGATGGCACCGCTTATGCCTTGCCGCGACGTCTGAAGTTTACGGAGCAGATGCAATGCGCCGAACATCACGACCAGTACGACGCCTAATCCCAATAGCATTTGTGCCATGCTCGCCGTAGCGGATGGCATTCCGGTCGCGGCAAACGTAGAGGCCGGAACGAGTAACGATAAGGAGGCGATACGTTTCACGGGTTTTTACAGCATCATTTCGATGTTGGGAGCGTACTGCGCCAGCCGTGTCGATCAGTTTGGGATAAGCGAAAGAAAAGGGCGGCAAATCTTGCCGCCCTTTGCCGTCATTCCCGTTTTCGCGGGAATGACGAGTGTTGTATTTGAACGTGGTGCCCGGTGCCGTGCAGGCGGGAATGACATTTCAATTGCGCAGCTTACGCACACGCTCCGAAGGTGTGATGATGTCGGTCAAGCGGATGCCGAATTTGTCATTGACGACGACCACTTCGCCTTGCGCGATCAGTGTGCCGTTAACGAGCACGTCCATCGGTTCGCCCGCCATGGCGTCCAGCTCCACGACGGAGCCGTGCGCGAGTTGCAGCAGATTGCGGATGGAAATTGTAGTGCGGCCCAGCTCGACTGTGATGTGGACGGGAATGTCGAGAATCAGATCGAAATCGTTCATGTTGCTCGGCCGCGGCGAGGTACCGTCGAAGCTCGGGAACAGTCCCGTCGCAGGTTGCGCCGCGGCGGCATCGGCGATCGTTTGCTCTTGCATGGCGGCGGACCAATCGTCCTCGGTAATACCGTCTACGGTTTTTGCGTCATCCATTTTGCTGTACTCCTAATTTCGCCGCGATCAAATTGATCTCAGTATCGTCCGGGCGAATGAAACGTTTAACCTTGAGTGCATAGCGCCCTCCCTGCACGCCGTAATTGCAGTCCAGTACATCGACACCATGCACTTTGGCTTGCACGGTGTCGGGAATGCTCAACGGTATGACATCGCCAACCTTGAAGTTGGCGATGTCGCGCAATGAAAGCGTGGCGGAAGCAAGCGTGGTGACCAGTTCGATATCGACAGCCTGCACTTGCTTGGACATGAGGCTGACCCAGCGTTTGTCCTGTGTGATGTGGTCCGATTGCATTGAGCTGTAGAGCACATCGCGGATGGGTTCCACCATCGAGTACGGAAATGTTATATGCATATCCGCTTGAGCGCCGCCGAACTCCAGCGTAAAGGTGGTCGCCACGACGATCTCGGACGGCGTGGCGATATTGGCGAACTGCGAATTCATTTCGCTGCGGATGTATTCGAATTGCAAAGTGAATACGGGCGCCCATGCGCGCTCGTATTCGGCGAACACGACTTTGAGCAGACCTTGGATGATGCGTTGTTCGGTGGGCGTGAAATCGCGGCCTTCGACGCGCGTATGGAAGCGGCCGTCGCCGCCGAACATGTTGTCGACGACCAGGAAGACGAGGTTGGGATCGAACACGATCAGGCCCGTGCCGCGCAGCGGTTTCGCGAGCACGAGATTGAGGTTGGTGGGCACCACCAGATTACGCACGAATTCGCTGTACTTCTGTACGCGGATCGGGCCGATCGATACTTCCGAATTGCGATGCATGTAGTTGAACAGGCCGATGCGCAGGTAGCGGGCAAAGCGCTCGTGAATGAGCTCGAGCGTGGGCATGCGCCCGCGCACGATGCGTTCTTGCGTCGCCAGGTCGTAGCTGCGTACGCTGCCATTGTCGACTGGCTGATCGGGTTCATCCAGTTCGCCAGTGACGCCCTTGAGCAGCGCGTCAACTTCGTCCTGAGAGAGAAAATCCTGAGCCATCTGCGTATGTCCTTGGTGCCCGCTATACCTTTTCCGTGCTCAATGCCGAATCGATGCCAACGTCATTGAATGATGAATTGGGTAAAAAATACCGATATGATGGGTGCGCCCGAATCTGGATCGGGATCTGGCGCCGGTTTGGCCC
>DASUGV010000273.1:0-3907 GCA_036273835.1 Rhodocyclaceae bacterium | reverse complement strand
CGAACGCGATCAACCGGTCTTCTCCGAGCAGCGCATTGATCAAGGTAGATTTGCCGACGTTGGGCCGGCCGACGATGGCCACTTTGGGATTGCGCGAAGCCGCGCTCTCCGGTTCCGCATCTGGTGGGAAACTCGATAGCACCAGATTGAGCAATGACGTGACGCCGTCGCCGTGCGCCGACGATATGACATACGGTTCACCGCAACCCAGCTCATGAAATTCCGCGCTGACGATAGCGTGGTTCATGCCCTCTGCCTTGTTGACCGCCAAATAAAGCGGACGTCCCGTGCGGCGCAAACGGTCGGCGATTTGCTTGTCCTGCGGCGTCAGACCGGCGCGGCCATCGACGATGAACAGCAGCGCATCGGCCTCCGCAATCGCGGACTCGGCCTGCTTGGCCATTTCGGCGACGATACCTTCCTTGGCGGTCGGCTCGAAACCTCCTGTGTCGACGACAAGGTATGGCCGGTCGCCACCGCGACCGATGCCGTAATGACGGTCGCGCGTCAGCCCCGGCAAATCGGCCACCAACGCATCACGTGTGCGCGTCAGGCGATTGAACAGGGTGGATTTGCCGACATTGGGCCGGCCGACCAAAACGAGTGTAGGTTTCACAACAGAAATTTTTCCGAACGATCAGAGCACTCAGTGCATGGCGAGCGCGTACACCGATCCGTCGCGCGTTTGCGCAACAAAACCTGTCGTCAGCTTCGCCAATGGCGCGGCAACACCCGAACTGTCGAGCCGCACGCGCGCGGCAAATCGCCCATCGCGCTTGTCGAGCAGGTGCACCCAACCTTGCGCGTCGCCGACCGCCACGTAGTTGCCGATTGCCAGCGGACGGCCAACACCGCGATACAACAGCTTATCCTGTTTCCAGGCGGTACCGCCCGTGCTTATGTCTAATGCATAGACGGCACCTGCATCGTCCGTCACATAAACAAATTTGTCATCGACATCGACACCAACCGACGATGGAATATCGCGCGTCCATAGCACCACGCCATTGTTCTTGTCGACGCAAGCCACGCGCCCTTGGAACGCCGCGACACATACCGAATCGCCCTGCAACGCAGGATCGCCCACGACATCGGCCATGCGCTCCAACTCGTTAGAGCCCCGCGGCAATGCAACAGTCGCTTCCCAGCGCGGAAAACCACCCGACAATGTCAGCGCCATAAGCTTGCCGCCGGAGAACCCTGCCAACAACAAATCATTGGAACGCGCAAAACCGGAATAGCTCCGCAACGAGAGCGGCGCTTGAACACGCTGGTAGATCCAGCGACGCTTGCCGTCCGCTTGGTCATAGGCCAACAATTGATTGTCGCCGACACGAACGATCACCATCCCATTGACGATCAACGGCGCCCCCACCACCTCACCACCTACATCGACGTGCCAGCGCTGATTCCCCTTGTCGGCGTTGAAGGCCAGCAATTCGCCGGTGGCACTGCCCACCACTACGATACTACCGTCGCTGGCAACACCACCGGACAGAGTCCGTGCTGCCTTGATGCGCCATGTCTCCTTTCCGTTGTCCAAACGCACCAGCGCGCCGTCCTGCCCTGCGGCATAGACGCTGTCGCCCACAACGGCAGGACGTAGTACAGCGTCATTGAGAGAACTGGCACGTTCATGCCACAGAACTTTCAGATCGATACTCGATTGAATATCCGTCAATGGCGTCGGCTTGGGTCCTTTGTCGGAGGAGCTCCACAAAAAGCAACCGCTCAATATCGGCAAGATGCACAGCAACAGAACGGATATGCGCAGACGTTGCATCGTGACTACCCTCCCAGGGCTTCAAGCTTGGTTTCAACGACGGACTTGAGCGGCGATGCCGGCCCACTCGTCTTGTTGAGCAAATCCAAGGCCTCTTTGTAAGCGCTGATTGCGTCGGCCGTAGATCCCTTTGCGTACAAGATGTCGCCACGCAAATCCGCAAAGCGCGCGGCGAACGATTCGTGCGGCGTCGCTTCGAGAACCTTCAACGCTTGATCGTAGGATTTCTCGTCGAGCAGCACGGCAGCCAAACGCAGGCGAGCCACATCGCGCATCAGAGGGTCCTTGGCGACCGCGACGACGTGCTCCAGCTGAGGCTGCGCGGACTTAATGTCATTGGCATCGATCGACGTTTTGGCGATCAGCAGCGCGCCAAGATTGGCTTGCATCGTGCCATCGAAATCGGATTGCAATTTGCCCGCAAGCTGGTGCGCCGCTGCCGTATCCTTATTGTCCAATGCCTGTACCAGCGAGCCAAACAAAACGCTGGCTTGACTCGCCTGGCTTTGCTGATAGCGATTCCAGCCCATCCATCCCAATAGCACCAGCACAATCGCGAACATCAATCCGGTTATGCGATTGCCATTTTTTTCCCACCAGTCCTTCATGGCGGAGAGTTGTTCCTGTTCCTGCAGATCGTATGCGGCCATTTTGGTCTCTTAACTTTTGATATGAATTTTGTCGTTGTATAACTCAGTCTTCGTCGGCGCCGTAGAGGCGCTCGGCCAGTTCTTCCGTTATCTCGTCTGCTGCAATCTTCAATTGCTCGCCTTCTTCGCGCAAGGGTTTGAACGTCACGATATTCGCCGCCACTTCATCGTCGCCGACGATGAGCGCATACGCCGCGCCGGACGCATCGGCCTTTTTCATCTGCGATTTGAAATTACCGCCGCCGCAGTGAAACACCGCCGAGAAGCCTGCCGTCCGTATCTGTTCGGCCATGCGGAAAGCAAATGGCTGCGCCGTTTCGCCTTGATGCACGATATAGACATCGGGTGTCACGATCGGACCTTGCTCCTGCCCTTCCATCCACAGCAACATCACGCGTTCGATGCCCATGCCGAAACCGCACGCCGGTACCGCTTTTCCACCCAAACGCTCCACCAGCGAATCATAGCGCCCGCCCGCGCAAATAGTCGCTTGCGCACCCAGCTTGGCGGTGATCCATTCAAATACCGTGCGATTGTAATAGTCGAGCCCTCGCACCATACGCGGATTGATGCGATAAGGCACGGCCGCATCGCGCAACAGCCCCGTGACACCTTCGAAATGCTTGAGCGATTCTTCGCCCAGAAAATCCATGAGCTTCGGTGCGGCTTCGACCACTTCTTGCATGGCCGGGTTCTTGGTATCCAGTACGCGCAACGGATTGGTCAGCAAACGGCGTTTGCCGTCTTCGTCCAGTTGAGCCTGATGAGCTTGCAGATACGCAATCAACTCTGTGCGATGCTGTGCGCGCTCCGCCGCGTCGCCCAGAGAGTTGATCTCCAGCACCACGTCTTCGAGGCCAAGGTCGTCCCACAGCCGCGCGCACATGACAATGTGCTCGGCGTCCACATCCGGCCCCGCGAAACCCATGGCTTCGACGCCGACCTGATGAAACTGGCGATAGCGGCCCTTCTGCGGACGTTCGTGACGAAACATCGGACCCATGTAATAAAGCCGTTGGGAACCTGCGTGCAATAAGTTGTGTTCGACGATTGAACGCACGCAGGGCGCGGTGCCCTCGGGCCGCAACGTCAGATGCTCACCGTTGAGTCTGTCCTCGAAAGCATACATTTCCTTCTCGACGATGTCCGTGTGCTCGCCGACGCCGCGCACGAACAACGCCGTCGGTTCGACGATAGGCGTGCGAATCGGCCGGTAGCCATAGCTCCTGAGCCAATCGCGCACGATCTCTTCGAAAGCCTCCCAGCGTTCCGCCTCATCGGGCAACAGGTCGTTCATACCGCGAACGCCTTGCAATTTTTGTGTCATGTCAATTTAGAACAACGGCATAAGTGCCACACTTAAACCGTTACACCTTTCTTGTTGTATTTGGTCGCGACATAGTTATTCAGAATTGCGCGAAATTCATTGGCGATATTATCGCCGCGCAGGGTCATGGCTTTTTGGCCGTC
Source organism: Rhodocyclaceae bacterium (assembly GCA_036273835.1). Lineage (GTDB taxonomy): Bacteria > Pseudomonadota > Gammaproteobacteria > Burkholderiales > Rhodocyclaceae > DASUGV01. The sequence continues at coordinate 4 of DASUGV010000273.1, read as the reverse complement.
GATG
>DASUGV010000272.1:0-3623 GCA_036273835.1 Rhodocyclaceae bacterium | reverse complement strand
TTACATAATTGGCGCAAAGCGAACTCGAACGAAACCACTCGCTTGAGGCGTGCGTAATCGGATTCCGATCCGTGTGAAGGCCAAGCCTTCCTCATCGACGTTTTCGGCAATCAGATCCCATGGCCCGGAAGCTTCGACGTGCGCCAGCAGATGCTCATTCTTTTGCCATAACTCGACGCTGCCGTCGCTCTGCTGGCGCCAGTTTCCAGCAGTCGTCAGCGCCACTTCAAAACTCTGCGCGCTGGCAAATTCAAATCGATCGTCGATCTGCACTGCGCCCGCGCCGCTGCGTTCGTATCGCATGGTGCGCGTCAACGACTTGAGCGCCGACACCGCATACGCAGGCGCAAGGTCGATTGTTATCTCATCGGCCTGCGGCGTGAAATTGGTCGCCAACACTTTCGGCTTCACTCTTGTCGCTTCAAGTTGCAACGCTCCCGCAACCACCGGCACTGGATGGCCCCACGAGTTGATGCCTTTGATGGTGTAACGATCCTTGCTGAAAGTCTTGGACGAATATTCCGTCTTGCCGACATCGCCAGTCGGCTGTTCATTGCCTAGCGCGATGGTGTAAGAACCAATATCGTTGTGACTATGATTGCCATTGCCGCCAGCTTTGATACTCACCGCCAGCTTCGAAACCGAACCCGGCGCAGGCCGTGCCACCAGCACACCGACCACATCGAAAAAACTGCGCAAGCCGATCTGTGTGTCACTGTTGGCCGTCGTTGTGTTGGACGCCGCAATCGGCGCAGGCTGACCGAATAGCACCAGCGCCGCGTTCGCTAACGGATCGGCATTGGCAGACGGATGCGTCGTGATGGAAATATTTGCCAGCGTCAGCGGCAGATTCAACGCGAATACCTGATTGGCATATGCGCGCGAAAAATTATCCATCTTGGTATTGCGCGAAGCATCGCCAAAAGCAGCCACGTTGCCAGGCATCATCTCTATGCGCACGCCATAGAGCGACATCTTGCGCACCTTCGGATCGCCGAATAGATCGAGCCGCCCCGATGTCACCTGCATCAACGCCTCACGCAACTCAGTGAAATGCGAGAAGCCGTAGTTCCAGTACCCCGGCCCTTCGCTCGTATAGCCATCGTCGCTGAAACCCGAAACATAATTGCGAATGTAATGCTCGGCCGCCGCAGCGAACATTGCGCGATCCTGCTTCGACGGCAACACTGCCAACGCAGCGGAAACGCTACCCGTCAAGCACACCGCATTCCAGTTGTGATCCGCCTGCAGCCACCAATTGTCCTTGCTGCCCGCGAACGAACGCCGCAGCGGCGCGAAAATTCGCGCTTCCATCGTCGCCATCGTTTTCGCGCGGATTGCCGGACTCAACTTATCGCCCAACATGTACAAAGTCTGCGCGACATCGTGCGCCGTATCCGCGGCCATCAAGTCGACTTCGTAGTTGTGATCGTGGAAGTTGCGCAACTTCGTATCGTGCGCCGGCCACGTCCATGTCGGCTGCATATCCAATTGGGTCAAGACCTGCTCGATCGTAGACAAGTAACGTCCTTTGTCTTCGACGCACTCGGCCAACACCAGCGGATAAAGCCAGGCCTTGCGCGCATTCATCATACGTTCGCCATTCGGCCGCGTACCCTTACGTGAGTATTCGAGATAAGCATCATCGCTCCACGCGGGAAACTGCTGCGCGAGCAACTTGTCGGCACCGCTGATTACCATCTTCAGGCGCTCCGCTACCTTTGCGTTGTCCCATGCGCCGCGGTCAGAACACGGTGGACCAAAACCGGCAGGCGTGGCGGGTAGTGCGTTAGCCAGCTGGCTAATGCGAGCGCTATCGATCTCAGCGCAACGGGCACTCGGCACGAATGTAGCCACAGCGCACAGCAATACGCATAGGCGGCATGCTTGCAAAATCAGCATTGAGATATCCATGCCGCATTGATACGGCAGTATTCACAATAACTGAAGTATTTATAGTTTTGTCGTGTGCACACTGATAGTGGGTTCAACATCGCGGCGAGCATTACTCGATCACTAATCAAACCGTCCGTTACATCTGACGAAACAGGTGAGCGAAAGCGCGGCTGACGGTCAGCGTTTCATCGCGCCCGCGCAGGACGAGCGTCACGCGGCCGTTGAGTTCGCGTCGCGCGCTGGCGATGGCTGTTGTCGCGACGATGGTGTTGCGGTGGATCTGCCAGAAGCGCGTGGTGTCGAGTTGCGGCAGTAGTTCTTTAAGCGGTATGCGAATGAGATATTCGCGCGTGGCCGTTTGCACCATGGTGTATTTTTCGTCGGCGCGAAAGTAGATGACTTCGTCGATATCGACAAGATGCGTGTCGCTGCCGACGCTGGCGCGTATCCATTTGAGGCGCTCGGGTTGCTGGCCGAGCAATTGCTGTAGTAACTGACTGAGATCGGCAGCCGGTTGCGCAGCGTCGATGCGCTGCTTGAGACGTTCGACTGTCTGTGCGAGATGCGCATCGCTAACCGGCTTGAGGAGGTAGTCGACCGCGGCCGATTCGAATGCCGAGAGTGCGTACTGATCGTAAGCGGTGACGAATACAAGATGCGATACGCGTACCTGTTGTGCGACTTCCAGGCCAGTGAGGCCTGGCATGCGGATGTCGAGAAAGGCGATATCGGGCGAGAGCCTCGCCAACGCGTCGACCGCAGCCGGTCCGTGATGCACGACTGCAGCGATGTCGAGCTCGGGCCATAACTTCGCAAGTCGCGTAGCGAGATCGGCCGCGAGCAGCGGTTCGTCGTCGGCGATCAGGGCGCGGATTGTTCGTTGGGCAGCCATAGTTCCACTCTTACGCCTGTTGGCACGTTCTCTTTCAGTTCGAGCCGCGCTTTGTCGCCAAACAATGCAGCCAGCCGCTCGCGCACATTGGCGAGGCCCATGCCCTGCCCGGCCTGCGCCGTGTTGAAACCCACACCGTCGTCCTCGACGACAATATGCAACATGCCATTGTCACGCGTGGCGCGGATACGTACTTCACCATTGCCGACCTTGGGCTCCACGCCGTGAATAATGGCATTCTCCACCAGCGGTTGCAGCAGCATCGGTGGGAAGGCTTCGCCGCGCAACGCCGGATCGATATTCATCATTGTATTCAAACGGCCACCCATGCGTTGCCGCTGAATCGCCAGATACGCATCGAGCATGTCGCACTCGTCGCCCAGCGTGGCATGGTGCGCGCGGCTGTGTGCAAGACTGGCACGCAGGTAGTCGTTGAGCTGTTCGAGCAGTTGCTTCGCCAAGACGTCGTCGTGGCCGATCAGGCTGTGCAGATTGGCCAAGGTATTGAACAGAAAGTGCGGCTCGATCTGCGCTTGCAGCAGACGCAACTCGGCGAGCAACGCTGTCTTCTGCGCCGTTGTCTCGCGCAGATCCGCTTCCTGCCGAGCCTGTTCAAGTTCGACGATACGCACGCGGCTGTGAAAGAAGTACATGAAGGCCAGTGTGAAAATCGCAGCCGCCGCGACGTAGCGCACCAACGCGTGCCAGTTGCTCATGATCTCGTGAGCGGCATGGCCGAATCCGAGCAGATCGGCCAGTAGTATGCCAATCGGGTAGCCGATCACCAACCCCACCGCCGCTGCACCGATATAGCCGAAACGCTTGTGCGTGTAGT
>DASUGV010000271.1:0-6948 GCA_036273835.1 Rhodocyclaceae bacterium | reverse complement strand
CAACGCAGCCAGCGCTGCTTGTGCGTCATCCTTGCGCCGTCCACCGAATATTCGTTTCAACCAATTGATCATTGCGTACTTCCTCTGCTATCTGTCGCTGCGATTCAATTCATTATTGTCCATGCCAATACCGTGCCTGCTCCACACGTTCGCGACGAATATCGATCTTCCGGTCTTCGAACATGAACGTCACCGCACCATCGAAGTCCGAGCGCGATAAACGCGCACCGGTTTGCGCGTAGCGCTCCACTACCGCCGGAGCCGGATGGTGAAAGCGGTTGCGATAGCCGACCGGGAATACCACGACGCGCGCACCGACGGCATCCACGAAAGCCTGATGCGAAGAAGTGTTGCTCCCGTGATGTGGCGCGATCAGCACATCCGCACGCACTTCTCGCGGCGACCACGCCAGAATATCGCGTTCCGATGGCGTTTCGATGTCACCGGTGAGCAGCGCGCTGCCATGCATCGCCGACACGTGCAGCACGCACGACCGATCGTTATCCTTGCGCGTCGCAAATTCGGATGTCGGATGCAGCACTTCGAAACGCACACTATCCCATTGCCAGGTCTGACCGCGCGCGCAAGCGACATGCGGATTCGGCCGCTGCCGCAACGGATGATCCGCCGGCAGACTACTCTCCCACCAATCCACCGGCACTGCATCGAACACCGACGCTGCGCCGCCGAAGTGATCGTTGTCGTTATGCGATATGAACATGCCATCCAGATGCCGCACACCTTGCGCACGCAAGTAGGGCACGATGATGCGCTGGCCGCTGTCGCTGTCTTCCGAATATTGCGGCCCCGCGTCGAACAGAAAATCGTGCCGCGCAGTTTGTACATGCACCGACAAGCCCTGCCCCACATCGATCACCGTCATCTTCATCTCGCCCATTGCAGGGCGCGGAGGCGACCACGCCAGCATGACCGGAAATACCAGCAGCGCTGTCCACCTGCCGGGCACGCCGCGCGGCAGCAACGCCCACAAACCTGCCAGCACCGCCAATGCCACCAGCCAGCCCGGTGGCGCAGCTTGTTGCCTCACGGCCACAGGCCAAGACGCCATCCACGCCAGCACCTTCATCATCAGCGCCAGCAGCCAGTGCGCCAACTGCGCGAAAGGCGTCAACGGCACGGCCGCGAACAATAATGCCAATGGCGTAATGACCGCACTCACCACCGGAATGGCGATGACGTTGGCAAGCGGCGACACGAGCGAGAACTGCTGGAAGATACCGAGCAGCAACGGCAAGCTGATCACCACAATCGCCCATTGCGCGCGCAGCCACGCCATGACAAAACCATCTTTGCCGAAGCGCCCCGCCGCGATCAGCATCAGTACGCCGACCGCGGCGAAAGACAACCAGAAGCCCGCCGATAGCACCGCCCACGGATCGATCAACAGCACTACCAACAACGCGAACAGCAAAGTGCGCAGCGCCTGGGAACCGCGCCCGAACCACAACGCCAGCGCCACGACCATCAACATATAAAGCGTGCGCTGCGCGGGCACACCGAATCCAGCCAAAGCAACGTAGAAGGCCGCCGCCAGCGCTCCGGCCAGTACCGCCGCCTTCTGTGCCGGTAACCTCAAACCCAGGCGCGGGAAACAGCGCCATGCAAATCGCATAATCCACGCGACAAGCGCCGCGAATAAAGTTATGTGGCTCCCTGAGATAGACATCAGATGCGTGACGCCTGTCTGACTGAACAGCTTCCACTGATCCGCCGTGATCGAAGCCTGATCGCCCACTGCTAACGCAATCAGCACGCCCGCCCACGGTGCATTGGGTAGCGCCGCGCGAAAGCGGTCGCGGATCGACTCGCGCATGCGATCTATCGTCGGCAAAAAGCCGTGCTGCGGTTCCGCCAGCATGCGATTGTCCGAAGACTGCCGCACATAACCCGTCGCACGCACACCACGCTCGAACATCCATCCTTCATAATCGAAACCGGCTGGATTGAGATTGCCGTGCGGCCGCTTCAGACGCACCGTGAGTTGCCAGCGCTGCCCCGCGCGCAAGTTCGGCGGCGGCATCTGCTCCGCGCCACGTCCTTCTGCATACCACGCGAGCGACAACATACGCGGCACCGACGGATTGCCTGGATCGACATTGAACAAAAACGCAATGCCATGCTCGCGCGCTTGCGGCAGATCGGTGATGCTGCCTATGACGTGGACATCCTGCCCCTCCATCGCCAACGGCAACGCGTCGGCAAGACGTATTTCCGCGCGCCATGTGGCGTAGGCAAGTCCCAGCGTGCAAGCTGCGATAACCGAAAACAGTAGTCGCAATTTGCCGTATTGAAGTCGGTGGCTAAGCCAGACAAGTATCGCGATGAATACGGAAGCCACACTCCACACCCAGACAGGTGTGAGTGTGGCTTGCATCTGACATAGCCAGACGCCGATTGCGAATCCGAGAATCACCAGAGACATAACCGGATTAAACCATGCCCCAATCATTCCTTTGTGGGAGCGGCGTCCACGTCGCGGCAATCGTGCGCTGCGCCCAAGGAGCATTCGCGACGTGGACGTCGCTCCCACCGAACCCCACCACGTGCCCATTCCACCCGTTTATCGATGTCATACACGGACGGAGAATCGGTATGATGCTTCCAATTCGATTGTTTAAAGCCGACTCGAAGTTATCAAGTCTAAAACGCATGTGCGAACGTGTGCTTCATTCCACGTAGCCTAACCTAGGCAATTAATCCACCCCAACAAGTTAGGCTGTTCATGCACCTCCCAGAAATGCCCCCGCCATATTTTGGTTACTGCCTCTGTGGCAAAGTGCATTACAAGCTCACGGAGTTGCCGCTTACGTTCTATGCGTGTCACTGCATTGATTGTCAACGCCGAACGGGCGGCGCTATGCGCCTCGCAATGTGGGTTAATCGATCTGCCATCACCGTAATCGAGGGAGCACCTGAGCTTCAGGTGTTTGAACTTGGCGACGGCCGTCAGCGCAGAGCGAAGGTTTGTGCTCAATGCGATACGCGTTTGTGGGCCGAACCTTCTGACAAACCGGATCTGTCAATCTTGCTGCCCGGCACATTGCAGAACCAGAACGAATTCGAGCCGATTGCTCATATCTGGACTCAGAGCGCTTTGCCATGGGTAACGATTCCGGCCAACGCCGTAAAGTATGAAACACAGCCAGAGAATTCGAAGGAGCTAATTCAAATTTGGCAACGAGCTATTGCTCAACATGATTTCAAAAACATCTAAGTGTCGGGTTGAGCTTATAACAAGTAGCCTGGATGCAGCGTAGCGGAATCCGGGTAGGAGGATGACAAACGAAAGGCCCCGGATTCCGCTACGCTGCATCCGGGCTACAGTTCATTGCATTCAGCCAACCTCTGCTTGATTCATTTTCACACACACCCCTCGATACATCCGCTACGCGGACACTCGGGGCGAACGGCTGTTTTTAGTTGGCGCCGCTACCACAATCCGTTCGTGCCGAGTGGCGCGCAGCGCTGTATCGAGGCAGATGCCAGAGGGCCATGCTGGATAGTTTAATTATGACAAATGCTTGCTACGCATCCGCAAGCACTTATGTTCGTCATTCTCGCGAAAGCGGGAGTCCACATAAATCTCGGTGTTACTTGGTACAGGCTTGTAGATTCCCGCCTTCGCCGGAATGACGGTATGTGAGTTCGGCATTACGTAATCCTTCACGGCACGATGATTCTTGGATCAATATCGCCGGAACGACAGCTAGTCCGACAACGCCCCATCACGCAGCGACAAAACGCGCTGTGCACGCCCCGCGAGATCAGGATCGTGCGTCACTGCCAAGATGCAGGTTGAGCAAACCGGAAATTCGCTCTGTGCGTGAAGTATGTTTAACCTTCGTCAAACTTGATGCCGATTTTGCGTACCACATCCTGCAGGCCGGCCTAAGCTGGAATAGACGTTCAGCAGATGGAGGACAGGATGAATCACGCCGAACGCTCTTTTCTAACAACGCGCAGTACTCGCGTCGCGCACAGGTTTTCGGCGCTGACGTTTGCCAATTCGCGTGTGCATGCCGCTGCCGTCGCCAGCGGTCTGATGCTGTTGGCATGGCTGGCACGTCTGGCCGGACTACGCATCGCGCCGCTGGCCTGCGTCGCCCTGGCGCTTTGCGTGCTCACGGCGGAGGTAGTAGCCTGGATTCACCATCGTTGATAAAAGCAACCTCGCACGTATGCCAACGTTCTACTTGTGAATTCCCGCTTTGCGAGCCGCAGCCATTCGTCGGCATGCTCGCCAACCCCTTTACGTGTGAATGACGACTACTCTGACAACACCCCATCGCGCAGCGACAAGATACGTCGCGCACGCGCAGCGAGATCCGGATCGTGCGTGACGACAATCAGCGATGTGCCGAGACGCGAATTGAGTTCGAGCATCAGGTCGAATACGGTCGCGGCGGTATGACGGTCGAGATTGCCGGTGGGTTCATCGGCGAGGATGCATTGAGGTTCGGTTACCAGTGCGCGCGCAATCGCAGCGCGTTGACGTTCGCCGCCCGACAACTCCCCGGGTGTGTGTTCCAGGCGATGCCCCAGCCCCACCGCTTCCAGCATCTTGGCAGCGCGCGCATGCGCATCGGGTTGCGGCATGCGGCGGATGGTGAGCGGCATGGCAACGTTTTCCAGCGCGGTGAATTCCGGCAGCAGATGATGGAACTGGTAGACGAAACCGAGCGAGCGATTACGCATCTGGCCGCGCTCGGCTTCATTCAATTTGGATAATTCGCGACTGAGCAGACTGACGCTGCCTGCGCTCGGCGTATCGAGGCCGCCGAGCAAATGCAGCAAGGTGCTCTTACCGGAGCCGGATGCGCCGACGATGGCAACCGTTTCGGCTTTAGCAACGCTCAGGTTCACCGCGCTGAGTACCGGCACGGCGGTTATGCCACTACCATATGACTTGGCGAGGCCTGTGCAAGACAGGATGACTTCACTCATAGCGCAGCGCCTCGGCAGGATTGATGCGCGAGGCGCGCCAGCTCGGATAGAGCGTCGCAACGAGGGTCAGCACGAACGCCAACGCGACAATCGTCACGACGTCGCCCCACACGAGTTGCGAAGGCAGCTCGGTGATCTGATAGACATCCTTGGCGAGAATCTGGAAGCCGAATGTATGCTCGAGGAAAGGCACGACAGTGCTGACGTTGAGCGCGCCGGCCACACCGATGATCACACCGGCGCCCAAGCCGATCAAACCCATCAGCGCGCCCTGCACGACGAAGATGGCCATCACCGATGCGGGGCTGGCACCGAGCGTACGCAGGATGGCGATGTCCGCACGCTTGTCCTGCACGGCCATCACCAGCGCGGAAACAATGTTGAACGCGGCCACCGCGACGATCAGCGACAAAATGATGAACATCACGTTCTTTTCGATCTGCACGGCACGGAAGAAATTGGCGTGGCTCTGCGACCAATCCGTCGCGTAGACATCCTGTGGTAAAACACGACCAAGCTCTCGCGCCACACGTGGCGCATCGAACAATTCGTGCAGCTTGAGACGCAAGCCCGTGACAGTGTCGCCGAGTTGATAGAGCGTCTGCGCATCCTTGATGTTGATCAGCGCTAACCCACTGTCATATTCGTAAGCACCCGATTCGAATATGCCAACGACTTTGAATTGCTTCAGGCGCGGTAGCACGGCGGCTGGCGTTACCAGACCCTTGGGCGTAATCAGCGTTACCTTGTCGCCATATTCCACACCGAGTGCGTGTGCAAGATCGATGCCGAGGACGACACCGAATCCGCCCGCTTTCAGATCGTTGAGCGAACCGACCTTCATGTTTTTGGCAAAATCGGCAACCTGATCTTCCAGCACGGGATCGATGCCGCGTACCAATGCGCCGCGCACCTCCTGATCCTGCGTGAACATCGCCTGCCCTTCGACAAAAGGTGCGGCTGCCATCACATCGGGATTCTGACGCGCGAGATCGGCATAACGTTGCCAGTCGCTCAGTTCGCCTTGATAGGCAGAAATCTGCACGTGCGATGCGACGCCCAGAATGCGCGTGCGCAAGTCCTGCTGAAAGCCATTCATGACCGACAGCACGACGATCAGCGCAGCGACGCCCAGCGCGATGCCAGCCATCGACACGAAGGAGATGAAGGAGACGAAACCGCCGCCGCTGTGGGCGCGGCGCTTGGCGCGGACGTACCGCAGGCCGACGAGTAACTCGAAGTTCATAGCGGCCTGCATGCTACACTGGGCCGCCCGTTTGCACCACGGTTTACACGACCTTCTCGCGGTTCTTCTTTCAATCGACGATGCCTTCCGTTTGCGTCCTACCCGGTTTGATCTGGCCCAGTGCCGAAGCCGCCGAGGCGTTGCGCGGAATTGCGTTGCCCGGATTTGCGACGCTGCTCGGCCACGCCTCATTGCAGCAGTCGCCTGCTATCAGTTTGGAAAGCTGGCTTGCCGAACAGTTCGGATTATCAAGCAAACCGCCATTCGCGGCGCTACGTCTGGCTGGCGAAAATAATTTTCTCGGCGACACGCCACCCGCTCTCGACGCGTCCGAAAACTGGCTATGCGCCGATCCGGTCGCATTGCAATTCAGCCGCCAGCACTTGCTGTTATCCGATCCCGCAACGCTCGACATCCAAAATGACGAAGCGCTATCCATCATCTCAGCGTTGAATGAAACCTTTGCCGATGTCGGGCATTTCTATGCCGCCAGCATGACTCGCTGGTATCTGCGCACCTCCGCCGACATCGACGTGCATTTTCACGCGCTGGCGCAAGTCATCGGCCGGTCCGTCGCACACTTCCAACCCGAAGGCCGCAAGCAGGCTTTCTGGGCGCAAGTCGGCAACGAACTGCAAGTATTCTGTCATAATCATCCGGTCAACACGGCGCGTGAGGCAGCGGGCAAACCACCGCTGAATGCAATATGGCTATGGGGTGCAGGACGTCTGCCAGTC
>DASUGV010000270.1:0-8790 GCA_036273835.1 Rhodocyclaceae bacterium | reverse complement strand
GAGTAGCTCCGAGGAAGGCAAAACGGGAATGTGCGCCCCCGGACTGTAACAACCCTGCTTTATCGGATTGTCATCGGCGATGAATTCAATGCGCGACTGCAATTCGAAGTGGTACAGCAGCGTCGTGGTCGTCGTCGAGGCACCGAACGCGGCCACATGCTTGCCCTGCGCAAGCGCGGCATCGACGTGTGCGAGCGTCGCACGCTTGCGCTCTTCGATGTCCCGATAAAAGCGTCGATAGATTTCGGGAAGTTCGATGCCTCGCGCACGCTCCTCGGTCATCATTCCGGTCAGGCGTTCGCTGACGAGACGCTGGCCCGACGATTTGCATTGCGCATAGCCGCGGATCGATCCGCCCTTAGACTTCACACGCTCCACGTCGAACAGGCTCATATCGTGCCGGTTGAAGAATTTCTCTAGAGGCAGCAGCGCGTGATGCGAGACGTGCTCGTGATAAATGGTGTCGAAGACGAAGTTGTCGATGATGTCGGGCACGTACGACACTTCGAAGACGAAGATACCGTCCGGCGCCAACAGCATGCGGATGCCTTTGACGATATCGGTAATGTTGTCCACATGCGCGAAGACATTGTTGGCGCACATCACGGCCGCAGGTCCCTGTTGTGCGCGTATGTCTTCTGCAACTTTGTAAGAGAAGAAGTCTGCTTGTGTGGGAATGCCGTCCTCGCTCGCGCGCTTGGCAATGGAGACCGCCGGATCGACACCTATCACGCGCAAGCCGTGCGCCTTATAGGCCTTGAGCAAGGACCCGTCATTACTGCCGATCTCGACGACCAGCGCGCCGGGCTCAATAGAGAAGCGGCTGACCACGGTTTCGGCGTATGCCTTGAAGTGATCGACCAAACCCAGCGTGACTGAACTGCGATAAGTATAGTTGCGAAACAGGATGTCGGGGTTAACGATGTCCAGGTTCTGAAGATGACCGCAGTCGAGACAGAGGTAGGTGTCCAGCGGATAAAGGTCCTGCGGCTGATCCAGCCTGTCGGCAGGCACAAACTCATCACCGATCGGAGAAGGACGGATCGGTAATACAAGGTCAAGTCGGGTCGAGTTGCACAGCCGACAATCATTGCGGTGAGTTACAGCCTGCATGTTTGCGTCTCCGATAAAAAAGAACGAAGTTCAAGTGATGCTCATCTGGTGCGCATAGATTGCGCGAGTTCTTCCGGCCAGACGACCGACACGCCGCCGTCGACATAGATAGATTGACCATTGACGAAGGCAGCCTTTTCGCTGCACAAGAATTCGAGAACGTCCGCGACGTCATCTGCCGTACCCATTTTCCCGAGGGGCACGAGCCGCCGATACATTTCCATCGTCTCGGTGTCGTTCAGATAGAAGGCCTGCGACTCGGCCTTCAAATATGTCAATGGCATCACCGCGTTGATGCGAATGCCTTGACGCCCTAACGTCCAGGCATTGTGATGGACTAGTTGATTAAGTCCTGCTTTGGCCACGTGATAGCTGACCGGCTGCGAACCGCCCACGCGATCGGCATACACGGAGCTGACTACGCCCACAGCCCGATCGCCCTCTTCGATAAAGCAATCGCGAAAGCCATCGATCAACAGGCGCGTCACGTTGAGAGACACATGCATTTCGCCCTGCCAGCGGTCGCCTTGGCCGCGATAGCGCTGGCAGAAGATCAGATATCGCAACCTATCCGAACCCCGCAGCACCTCGCTCACGACGGCGTCGGCGCTATCCATGGTTTCCAGGTCGACCGGAAGATGTCGGCCCACAGCATTGCCAGCGGCAGGACTTCTCGAAATCACGGTCACTGGATGGCCTTGCGCGGCGAAGCGTTCGGCCACGACACGGCCAAGGCCTTTGCTGCCACCGACGACGACGACTTGCCCCATCTTCATGACATAGCTTCCAGTCGTGCCGCCAACTCGCGGCGCCACACATCGGCGGTGGGCGCGCCCTCTTCCGGCGCGAAAGCCGCGAACTCAGTGCCACCCTGCACAAAAGGACCGTTGGTGATCTCATGCACCACCAGCAGTTCGCTGCGGATGTTCAGCGTATGAAAGAAGGGCTGCGACATACGGTAGTAAAAAGCTCTATCGGGCATGCCCTCACCCAGCTTCACCACTTCGCGCAGGCTGCCATCGTCTTCGAATATCACGACATCTACCTCACCATATACGACGTGGAAAGCTTCGCTTTTGCCTGCATGCCTGTGTGGACGGATGTAGGAATCACGTGACAGCACGATAAACATCTCGTGCAGCGTATCCGCCGCATCGGGATGCAGATTGACCCGCACGCGCCCCTTCGTGCTGCGCGCGAGCGCGTCCTTGAGCAGCTCGATCTCCGCCGCCCCAATACTGGCGATCGGACCGGGTGCGATGAAAACATCCGGAGATTTCTCGACAAGTACGGTCATTGCCCTGCCATGTTAAGAAGAGTGGGCGAACTGCTACTTGGAAAGATCGAAAACCAGCTTCCGCCCCGTTTCCTGAAAGCCGCACAATTTTCCATCACCCGCCGCTCCACGTTAGGATTCACGGTGAGCAGGCAGGTCCTGATGAGCGTATCCGCATCGCATAACACGGAGGATCTGACGATGGGAATGCGCGGCCCCGGGATTCTATAATCAAGTTTGTTCGGTGCATCGTCTACGACGCAGCTAAAAAACGTCTGCAAACCGAGGGCATTAACGAACATGATAGCTTGATGCCCTGCGCCGAACACGGCAATGTCCCCATCCTGCCTGCGCCGATCGAGCAACTCATGGTAACGCGCCTGGATGGCAGGGAATGCCTGGCGGTAATGTTCGAAGCGCACCACTGAAGACTCAGCACTATCGCGCAACACGACTCTCCGCGTGTCTGCGGAATCGTCCTTCACCAGCAGCACTGCGAGGGCATCCTCCAGCGCGCCGTTAATGCGAATGCATTCAAGTACGCGCAATCCTGCGGCCTGCATACAGGCAGTAAGGCTGTCTTCGGTGAAGTAGCTGACGTGCTCCTCCCAAATGAAGCTGTAATCGCAGCGGGCGAGGAATTTCGAGGCATCGGGCACCTCAATGAACAGTGCCCCCCCTTTCCGCGTCATCGCTGCCATCGCCTTTAGAGCGCCTATGGGATCGGCGCAATGCTCAAGTAGGTAGCGGCAGCAGACCAGATCGGCAGCACCGGTACGCTTCGTCACCGGCTCAAGTACCTGCGAGCGCAGCAGGCCCTGCAGCGTCTCAAGGTAAGGATAACTCGCGCCGGAATCTTGCGCCGCAAAGCCCGCTTCGGCACGCAGGTCGATGTCGTCGACCCACATTCCAGCCAACCTGAAGCGATCCAGCAGCGGAGCATCGAAGCAACCCAGCCCCAGCACCAGGCTCTCTGCCTGCAGTCCGAGACGCCCAGCGATCTGTCGCGACAAGGCATCCAGGTGCACGCCGGGTTCGTTGTAGGCAATCCACGGCAGGCGCGGCCGGATCAGGTCAGCATCCGGGAAATCGCTGAGCTGCACTAATCCGCACTGCGCGCACACCGACATTTCCAACCGATGGGTACGTGAAGACACATCCGTCTGCATGGAAAAATCGTTGCAGACCGGCAGGTCATCGAAGCTCAGGCTTCCTGGTTCGAGCTCGTGACTGCAAACGATACAGCACCGGACGATGGCCGGGTCGGGCGAAACCATGACTCCGGTCACGAATGCGCGGGCGCACTCTGCGCCCGCGCTGCTTGCATTTTCGTAGTCAGGGCGTCCAGGCGCTTGCGATAGGGGGCCATGGTTTCCGCCGGCGCCGACACTTTCTCGAGGATGCCGACGGCAACGATCATTTCATCGAGCGCCGCCTGTAGGTCGCCGCGCTGTTCGAAGAGGACAGACAGCTCAAAGTTGACCCGCGGATTGCTGGACAACATCCCGTTCACCCGCAGCCGCGTCTCACGTGCGGCAAAAGCTTTCTTAATATTTTCGCGCATCTTTTTGCCGTCAGGCTTTAACACATCGGCCAACCACGAGACGGACGCCGTGATTGCGATCGCCACGATGGCAACGCGAATGGCGAATTGCGCCAGGGTGCTGGTGGCTGTGCCTTGCGGCTGTGGCTCGACAACTAGGTCATTCCTTTCAGAAGGCATCGACTCCGCATTGCTCATTGCTCGCTCCCATTTATCATATGGTTTTCAGAAATTTTTAGTGTGAATGCCTTACATCTTCACGACGCAGCGACCGCTCAGCTCGCCCGAACGCATGCGCGCGACGGCCGTATTGATGGCGTTCAGGTCGAAGCGTTCGGTGATGAGCTCGCGCAACTTGATGCGGCCGTGCTTCCACAGCTCGAAATACCGAGGAATATCCACGTTCGGCACTGTCTCGCCGCCCTGTGAACCGCTCAGACCTTTGCCGAAGTGCAGCGACAGCGAATAGATGTTGATGTTGTTGCCCTTGCGTGGTACTCCAACCAACGTGACGCGTCCCTGGGGCTTGGTGAAGCCGTAACCGAGTTCGATGATCTGCGGATTGCCGGTGTTGTCGATGAAGCAGTCGACGCCCTGCGGACCGACGACGTCGCGCATTGCCTGCTCAGCGTCCTGGCTGTCGGCATTGATGAGATGCGTAGCGCCCATCTGACGTGCCAGTTCTAACCGACCGTCATACAAATCCACTGCGATAATTGGATACGCGGAGACCAGAGCGGCCGCCTGCACAATATTCAAACCCACACCACCAGCACCGAAAACCACAACAGATTCTCCGATGCGGATCTTCGCATTGTTCTCGACGACACCGAAACCCGTTGTGACAGCGCAACCAAACAAGGCAGCGACTTCGAGATCGCTTCCTTGAGGAATACTTGTTACGCGATTCTCTGCAACGATTGCATACTCATTAAAAGTTGTTATCCAACCAGCATTCAACTTATTGCCCCGCCAACGATAGCTCGGTGGCGAGCCTTCGATTCCGAGACCTTTGCGCCAATGCATGACAACAACATCGCCGGGCTTGACATGTTTTACACCCGGGCCGATTTCCACGACAGTGCCCGACGCCTCATGTCCAAGGAGGTGTGGAAGGAATTTATCTTCGCCCTTCGCGCCGTCGATTTCGCCGATCTGCGAACCGCAAATGCCGCTGAAGTGAACTTTCACCAATACCTGTCCGACTTCTAGCGCTTCAGGCAATTCGATTTCGTCCACCACCAGTGGCTTGCGCTGCTCCACTAATATTGCGGCCTTCATCTTCCGTGGTATTGCCATGTCTTGCCTCACTCGAAATAGATGAACGAATGATCGCCTGTATAGCCAGTATGCCTGAACCACCAATCCCATTCTTCGGGTGTGTTGAAAGCTTCGCAGGTCACCTGCCAGTACAGCAGGTTGGCTTTCTCTTCTTCATTGCGATACGACTCTACGCAGATGTATTTGTTCTTTTTGCCGACTCGTTCGATTTCGCGTAGCGCCTTGTCTAGATCATAACAATGCAGATTGTGCAAAGTGGTAATCGAGAAAACGAAATCAAAATGATTGTCCGGAAACGGAAGGGATGTAGCATTACCAACCCTGAGACGGTCACGAATCTCCTCTTTCGAATTGGTTATTGCATATTCGGAAATATCGATACCCTGAATTTCCAAATCAGGCAGGACCTTGGTGAAATCGTAAAGCAGGAACCCTTTGCCACAACCCACGTCGAGTATCCTGTCGCCGGGTTTGATGCCATAGTGCTCGACCATTGCTCGCGCGACTTTTTCCCAACGACCTTCCATGTAGCGGTAGCCACCATAGCAAATCTTGCGATCGCCATCCCAGTAATCAAAGCCCCATTGCTTTGCTAGAGCCGCCGCTTTCGCTTTCGGATAATCAGGATCATTGACTCGAGCGAGGTAGTCACGCGTTGTGCTCTTGTGAATCACGGACATCAAATCAATGTAGGCCATGGCGGATCGGTTCGAGTGATTGAAAAAGGTTTTGAGCCTTAACGAGTTGCTGCCGCTTGAGCGCAGTTTCGTCTAGAGCAGGATTAGCAAATTTACGTCGCGCAAGATGCACCGGCAAGAAAACGTTCAATGCAATGCAGCACCACTTGATCTGATAGACCGGGCGCAACAGTGCAGCACGTAGACGAAGGGTCGAAGCGTCCGGGAAGTGGCCCAACGCGGCGCTGACGAATCCATTGAAGTATGTCGCCGGAACAGGGACCGCAAGCTGCGCAAAAAAATCGCCGGTCATCTTTGCCGGATCATCCCAGCCTGCATATTCAAAATCGAGAAAGCGTATCGTTCCATCGCTATCGCGCAAGGCATTATGAAACCCGAAATCGGACGGCGATACGCAACGCTGCTCTACCGGCAATGCATCGCTCACGGCGAGACCTGTCCGCTGTGCTGCTTCAATGACTTCCATCTGCAATACTTTCCAGCGTTGCGACAAACGATCAATTAAGTTGGCTGCATCGGCGTCCGTGCCCGGCTCATTCATCACTTCACTTAGGCACGCGATGCGTTTGCCAATGAGTGACAAATGATCGCTTAGCGCAAAACATGCTTCCGAAGCTTCCGGCAAGTTGCTTGCGGCGTCACGTCGCCGTGGATCGTTGAGGCTGCAGAAGAAATGGACTGCTGCGTCCACCTCGGGCTGACCTATCTGGCCGGGACGCAATACTTCACCAGGCATGAAACGATAAACCGCAAGACCTTCGCCTGCATCTTGTGCAATCGGCTGCGGCACGCAATCAGGCAATAGACTGCTCGCATAACGTGTGAAGTCAAATTCGGCCTTCAGACGATCACGTGTATCGTCGGCATGCCTGAAGTATTGCTTCACGACGTAACGTTCGCCGTCCGCATCGACGAACCATGTGCGGTTGTTGCCGCCATGCGCAAGGATGCGAATCTCGTGAATGTCTGCATGATGGCCTGCACGGGCGAGGAGCATGGCGATGTCCGGAGCATTCATTGCAGCGTGTCGAGCCAGCCAGAAAATTGGGGCCAGTACTGCATGCTTTGAATATCTGCCGGCAATTTTGCGCTGTGATGTGATTCCGGATCGAAAAGCAAACGACGAGTCGTTGGCGGAAATTCGTCCGCGAGTAGAATTTCCGGTAGATCGTCCACGAACACATCACACTTCAGCGCAGCAATGCGTGCAATTTTTTCCGGTTTGGTCAATTCAAAGAAAATTGCGGACGCGTCGACGAGTGGTTCACCGTCGAAATGCAAATGGCGTTCGATCCAACCGCGTGCTGCTGCGTGCAGATCATATTGCGGGCCAAGAAAAGGATAGCGCGTCTTGTGGCTGACTATGCAAAGCGTATGGCCCGCCTCAAGCGCCCCACGTAACGCCTCGTGCAGTCCGGTATAGGCGGCCGCTTCATTCATGCGTGCGCCATAGACATAGCCCTGCATCGTAGTCCATATATCTTCCTTGCCGACCTCGCGCAAGTGATCACGCACAGCCAGTTTATTAATCGGCGTCCCCGGCGGCACGACGGACTGCTCCAGAGCAACCTTGTGAAACAACTCGTCGTAGCTGACGATCGTGTTGTCAAAGTCTAGGCCGATGCGCATCGGAGACTTAGGCCCGGAGTGCGTCGATCACTACGGCAGCCATGTCATCTGCCGTCAGCCCGTATTTGCGCCGTGCATATTCCTGCGAACCGACTTCATGCATGAATTCGTCCGGCGTTCCAAAAGCGATCTGACGGATTGGCGCGTGGGTGCGTGCACGCCATTCGGCAACAGCACTGCCTAGTCCGCCAATCAGGCCATGCTCTTCGATGGTGGCAATCAGTTTGAAGCGTGTTGCCGCGGCATCAAGATAACCCGTGTCGAGCGGCTTGACCGAATGCATGCTGACCACTTCAGTGGATATGCCATTTGCATTCATCCGATCGGCAGTGCCCAGAGCCTCCGCCATCAGCGTACCAGCACACAGCAGGGCGACATCATTGCCGGAACGAACAGTCGTTGCCTTGCCGATGACGAGGTCCGGCACGTCCTTGAAGATAACAGCTTCGCCTTTCTTGCCGATGCGAATGTAGACCGGCCCATTCTGTTTCAAAGCGGCGCGCATGCAGGCGCGCAGCTCATTGGCATCACAGGGAGCGAGGACGCTCATGCCCGGCAGCGTACGTAAGATCGCGAGGTCCTCCAACGAGTGATGTGTCGGACCCAGCTCGGCATACGACAGGCCTGAACCAGTACCGACAATGGTGACAGGTACATGGTGGTAGCAGGCATCGACGCGGATCTGTTCGAAGCAGCGCGTCGTCGTAAATGGCGTAATCGTGTAGACGATCGGACGCAGCCCGCACAGCGCCATACCTGCCGCCACACCCATCATGTTGGCTTCGGCTACGCCACAATTGTAGAAGCGGCGCTCATCAACCTTCTTGACGTTGTCGAATAGCTTATTGCCGATGTCACCGGACAACATGACGACACGAGAATCCTGATCAACCAGTTTCGTTACTTCATCGGCAAAGGCGTTTCTCATAACGCCACTCCTAGTTCAACTTTAGCCTTGGCAACCTCTTCTGCTGTCGGAATGCGGTAGTGCCAATTGTTATCGTCTTCCATGAAAGAGACGCCTTTTCCCTTCACCGTATGCGCAATGATTGCAGTAGGTTTTCCATCAGCACTCTCGCAGAGAGCGACCGCGTCGAGGATGGCTTGAATGTCGTGGCCGTCGACCTCGCTGGCGCTCCAACCGAAAGCGCGCCACTTATCTACCAAAGGACTAAGCGACATGACTTCCTCACTGCGTCCGGTAGCTTGCCACTTATTGAAATCGATAATCACGCAAAGATTGGAGACCC
>DASUGV010000269.1:0-15944 GCA_036273835.1 Rhodocyclaceae bacterium | reverse complement strand
TGTCCGTCAACTTGCACGAAAGCGCCGGAGCCGGAATCGCCGGTTGCTACCGTTGTCTCGCGTTCATTGCCGAGCGTAGGGCCTCCGCTGCGGCCATTGCCTGTCGGGCCGTCGAAATCGTAAAGATAAAAAGATCCTTTGCGGCCGCTGGCGTCCAGTGTGGTCGGCAGCAAATCGATTGCATTTTCTCCTTTGCGTTTGACAGTAGAGCTGCTGCCGACGGATATGCCAATGTCACCGTTGCCCGATGCACCATAGCCGATCAATGTATAGATGGTGCCCAGCGCGGTCGGCTCATCGTCGATGGGGTACAGCGGTGTGCCTTCGGGCAAGGGGTCGGGCAAATGAATCAGTGCGATGTCGTCGTAGGGATACGATTGTGTCGGAAACACGTCGATGCGGTCGGCGGTGCGCTTATCGCTTGCATCGCCGTTCATGTTCAGCACGAACTGCACGGCTACTGGGTTGGCGACCGAACCTCCGGCGACGTGGCCGGCGGTCAGCACGTAGTGCCGCGAAATTGCTACGCCGCTGTAATTATTGTTATTGACGACAACGCTACCTACACCCGCCCATGGCGAGGAAGGAACGTTCGGATCGACGCGCGCAGCCGGCGTGTCGGGCAATGCGCCGGCCATGATCGCCGCGGCCGTGTGGATATCGACCAGAATCAGTATTGTTGCGACGAATGAAATATGCCAAACGCGTAGAGTCATCAATAGAGCAAAGAATGTGTGTGTTGCCGGATTATGATTGCGCAACTAATTGCGCTCGCAAACACTTGCAAATCAGCCCGCAACCGAATGATAAACCTGTCGCACTGCTCGGCGGGTGGAGCACCGAAGCCGTGCCACGATTGTTCTGCGCCGCACCAATTTGCGGCATCGCCCGCCGCCAATACTATAAGCATCTCCGCGAGTTTCTTTCATGCGCGAGTCTCTGCACGAGTCCCCACGTGTCCAGAATCGCGCGCAGGCAATTTGGTACGCTAATTGCTCAGTAGCTTTTAGAAGCACGCACCCACATCGTCTCCGTACGATGTGCCAGCAACGAGCGACGCTGCTCTGCGCTGCGGATCAAAGGCGATCCCTGACGTGGCAAATGTTTTATTCGGGACTCTCCGTCCCTGCTCCGTTTCGAGGGAATATTTATGCGCAAAATGAAACTTGTAGTGGTCGGCAACGGCATGGCGGGCGTGCGCACGCTGGAAGAGCTTCTGAAGATCGCACCGGATATGTACGACGTCACCGTCTTTGGTGCCGAACCTCACCCCAACTACAACCGCATTCTGCTGTCGCCGGTACTCGCCGGAGAGATGACCATCCAGGACATCATCCTGAACGACCTGGACTGGTACAAGGACAATGGCATTAACCTGCTGACCGGAAAAAAGATTGTCGCGTTGGATCGCAGACAGCGCAAGGTCATCGCAGACGATGGTACCGAAGCCGAATACGACCGCCTGCTGCTGGCGACCGGCTCCAACCCTTTCATTCTGCCGATACCCGGCAAGGATCTGCCGGGTGTGATTTCCTATCGCGACATCGCGGACACCGACGCGATGATCGCTACCGCCGCCACTCACAAGCATGCCGTTGTCATCGGCGCCGGGCTGCTCGGGCTGGAGGCCGCCAACGGTCTGGCATTGCGCGGCATGGATGTGACTGTGGTGCACCTGGGCGAGTGGATCATGGAACGCCAGCTCGACAAGACTTCCGGCAGGATGTTGCAGCAAGCGCTGGAAGCGAAGGGCATGAAATTCCTGCTGCCCAAACAAACCGCCGAGCTCGTTCAGGGAGAGAGCGGCCGCGTGGCGGCAGTCAGATTCAAGGATGGCGATATCATCCCGGCCGACCTCGTCGTGATGGCGGCGGGTATCCGTCCGAACACCGAACTGGCCGAGAAGGCCGGCATTCACTGCAATCGCGGCATCTCGGTCAACGATACGCTGCAAACTTATGACCCTCGCATTTATGCCGTAGGCGAATGCGTGAACCATCGCGGCACAGCCTACGGACTGGTCGCGCCGCTATTCGAACAAGCCAAGGTGTGCGCCAACCACCTGGCGATGTTCGGCATCGGCCGCTATCAAGGCTCGGTGACCAGTACCAAGCTGAAAGTCACCGGCATCGACGTGTTCTCCGCAGGCGATTTTTCCGTCAGCGACGACACGGAAGACATTCTGCTGCATGACCCTGGCATAGGCGTCTACAAGCGCGTCGTCATCAAGGACGATAAAGTGGTCGGCGCGGTACTGTATGGCGACACTGTCGACGGCTCCTGGTATTTCCAGCTGCTCAAGGATCAACAAAACATCCGTGAGATTCGCGATCATTTGCTGTTCGGTAAATCGCATCTGGGGGACGCGGGACATAAAGGCCAGAACTCCGCCGTGGCGATGGCCGATACGGCCGAAGTATGCGGTTGTAATGGGGTATGCAAAGGTACTATCGTCAAGGCCATCCAAGAGCAGGGTCTGTTCACGCTGGACGATGTGCGCAAACATACCAAGGCTTCCAGTTCGTGCGGCTCATGTACCGGTCTGGTCGAGCAGATCCTGGCGTCGACAATCGGCGGTGCCTACTCACCGGCGGACACTCAGAGCAAGGCAGTATGCGGTTGCACCGATCTGTCGCACGGCGAAGTGCGCAAGGGTATTCGCGAAAACAAGATACTGACCATTCCCGAGCTCATGCACTTTCTCGAATGGAAAACGCCCAATGGCTGCGCGACATGCCGCCCCGCGCTCAACTACTATTTGATTTCCACCTGGCCGCACGAAGCGCAGGACGATCCGCAATCGCGCTTCATCAACGAACGCGCTCACGCCAACATTCAGAAAGATGGCACCTATTCGGTCGTGCCGCGCATGTGGGGCGGACTGACCACACCGAACGAGTTGCGTGCGATTGCCGATGCGGCGGAAAAATACAAAGTCCCCACGGTAAAAGTAACGGGCGGTCAGCGCATCGACTTGCTCGGCGTGAAGAAAGACGATCTGCCGAAAATCTGGGAAGACCTTGCCAAAGCCGGCATGGTTTCCGGTCACGCCTATGGCAAATCGCTACGCACGGTAAAAACCTGCGTCGGCATGGAGCATTGCCGCTTCGGTACGCAATTGGCGATGGACATGGGCGTCAAGCTGGAGAAGATGCTGTTCGGCATGTGGAGTCCGCACAAGGTGAAACTCGCCGTCTCCGGATGTCCGCGCAACTGCGCCGAGTCCGGTATCAAAGATGTCGGTGTCATAGGCGTGGATTCGGGCTATGAAATCTACGTGGCGGGCAACGGCGGCATCAAAACCGAAGTTGCGGAGTTTCTGTGCAAGGTCGGCAGCGACGAAGAGGTCATGGAATACGCCGGCGCCTTTATCCAGCTATACCGCGAAGAAGCCTACTACCTCGATCGCACGGTGCATTACGTGGCGCGCGTCGGGCTCGATTATGTCAAGAGCAAGATCGTCGAAGACGCTGCCGGACGCAAAGCTTTATACGAACGCCTGCTCTACGCCTTGCAGGGTTACAAGGACCCGTGGCTCGAGCGATCCGCAAGCACAAGCGCGACGGAACTTAAGCGCCCCTTCGAAACGCTGACGGTTTAATCGAAAGAGGATTTCTGAATGTCCAACTGGAAAAGCATTTGCGCGCTGACCGATATCCCCGCTCTGGGTTCTCGTGTCGTCGCCAGCGTCCAACATGGCGACATTGCCATATTCCGTAATTCGAACGACGAAGTCTTCGCGTTGCACGACAAGTGTCCGCACAAAGGCGGTCCGTTGTCGCAAGGCATTGTGCACGGCAGACAAGTTACATGCCCATTGCATAGCTGGAAAATTGGATTGGACAGCGGCGAAGCAGCCGCACCCGATGTCGGCTGCACTAAACCCTTTCAGGTCAAAGTGGAAGACGGAACGGTCTTTCTATCTCTGCCATAGACAAACTCGAACGAACCCAAGCGATCAAACATCATGAATAAAAATTCCTTTTTGAAAGCTGGGCATACGCCCACCCTGATTGCCGCATTTCTGTATTTCGATCTTGCCTTCATGGTATGGGTGATTCTTGGTCCGCTCGGTGTGCAGATCGCCAAAGACCTGGGGCTGTCTGCCGCGCAGAAGGGCTTGATGGTTGCAATGCCTCTCCTCGCGGGCGCATTTCTGCGCATCGTGATGGGCATCTTGGTCGACCAGCTCAAACCGAAGCGAGCCGGCATCATCGGTCAGATCGTTGTGATGGCCGCACTTTTCATCGCCTGGCAATTCGGTGTTCACAGCTTCGGAAAAGTGTTGCTGATGGGTGTGTTCCTCGGCGTTGCGGGCGCTTCGTTTGCCGTGGCGCTGCCTCTGGCATCGCGCTGGTATCCGCCGGAACATCAGGGCACTGCATTGGGCATTGCCGGTGCGGGCAACTCCGGCACCGTTCTTGCCGCACTATTTGCGCCGAGCCTGGCAGCCGCATACGGATGGAATAATGTCTTTGGCATGATGCTGATTCCGCTGTTGGTTGTCTTCGTGGTCTATCTGGTGATGGCCAAAGATGCGCCGGAATGCCCGCCGCCCAAACCGCTCGGCGACTACTTCAAGATGCTGAAGGACAAGGACGCATGGTGGTTCATGTTCTTCTATGCGGTCACGTTCGGTGGCTTCTCCGGACTTTCTTCCTCGCTCACCATCTATTTCAATAGCCAGTACGGGCTCGATCCGAAGACGGCAGGCTTCTTCACTGCAGCTTGTGTCTTCGCCGGCAGCCTGGTGCGGCCCATCGGCGGCAATGTCGCCGACCGGATCGGCGGCATCAAGAGCTTGTCGACCATGTATGCACTAGCCGCCATATTTCTTGCCATCGCCAGTCTCGGTATGCCAAATGTATTTCTTGCGGCAGCGGTCTTCGTGTGCGCCATGCTGGCGCTGGGCATGGGAAATGGGGCAGTGTTCCAGCTTGTGCCGCAACGTTTTCGCAAGGAGATTGGGGTTATGACGGGTCTGGTCGGGATGGCAGGCGGTGTCGGCGGTTTCTATCTCGCATCGAGCCTCGGTTATTCCAAACAGATAACCGGCAGCTACCAGACCGGCTTCCTGATCTTCGCAGGTCTGGCAATATTGGCGCTGCTGGGACTTACCGGCATCAAGATGCGCTGGCGTACTACCTGGGGCGCTGCGCATATGACGGGTGCCAAGGTCTGACCTCGATGGTGGGACGTCGGGATAGATGCTACGTCGCGCATCCTATGCTCTATGACAAATAGAAATTCCGCCTTGGCGCCTCAAACCTGTTCGGCCGGCAGGATGACGACGAATTCCGTACCGCCATTATCGCGGTTGTGCGCGCTGATCTGGCCGCGATGCGCCGTGACGATTTCACGGCAGATTGGCAACCCGAGACCGGTACCGCCCGCACCGGTGCGCGTACGCGTGCTTTGAATGAATTTGTCGAACACGTATTCCATTTCGTCGAGCGGAATGCCGACACCTTCGTCCGCTACGCTCAATGCTACGGCCTCAATTTCTCCGCTGTCGGTGGCGCGCTGCCCTGCGGCGAGCGATGCGCGTCGAATGCTCAGTTCGATGCTGCGGCCTTCGGGAGAAAATTTGATGGAATTCGACAATAGATTGCGCACGACTTGGCCTATGCGGCGCACGTCGCACTGAACGCGCGGCACGTTTTCCTCGGAAATAATTCGTACGCTCAGTTTTCGCGCCGTCGTCAGAGCTTCGAATTCGCTGCAGGCATCGCTCACGATCGCTTGCAGATGCGTAGGACGAAGTTCGAGAATCATGCTACCCGCTTCGAGCTTGGCCAGATCGAGCAGATCGTTCAGCAAGGTCATCAATCGATCGCCACCTTGTTTGATGCGCAGAAAATAGTCGCGCAATTTTTCTAGCGGCACCTGCGCGTAACGCTCGCTGCCTAAATTGGCGAAGCTGAGCACGGCGTGCATCGGCGTTCTCAATTCATGCGACATGTTGGCCAGAAATACGGACTTCGCTTCGCTGGCATGCTCTGCCGCTTCTTTGGCACGTAGCAAATCGAAAGTCTGTTCCGCCACCAGTTCGCTCAATCGGTCGCGGTGCCTGGTCAATTCCGCTTCGGCCGCTTTGCGTTCGGTGATGTCGGTCAATGTACCAATGACTCTCAGCGGTTTGCCGGCGTCATTGCGTGCCACGACCTTGCCGCGATCCAGCGTCCAGATGTAACTGCCGTCGGCGCAGCGCATGCGATGCTCGTCGATGTACAACGGCGCCTTGCCATCGAGATGGCTGTCGAGTGCCTGTTGTGTCGCCTCCATGTCATCGGCATGAATGCGGCTGCGCCACTCATGCAGCATATTCTCCATTTCGTTGTCGGCGTAACCCAGCATCGATTTCCAGCGTGGCGACAAGTAAACCTTGCCGGACTCCACCTCCCAATCCCATACGCCGTCGCCCGCGCCTTCCAGTGCGAACTGCCAACGTGCTTCGCTCTCGCGCAATTCATATTCGGTACGGCGCAACTCCGTAACGTCGAACAGGGTGCCGATGATTACAGGTTGTCCGGTGTCGTCGAGGCAAGCACCCTTGGCAACGATTCGACGCACACGTTTGCCGGTCAGAGTGCCTATGTGGTCCTCTTCTTTGTACACCCGCGCGCCATTGATCACGTCTTGATCTTCCTTCGAGATCATCGCGCCACGATCCTTGTACGACAGATCCTGGGCCGTGCGTCCCAAAATTTTATCGGCCGGCGCACCATATTGAGTGCAGAAACCTTCGTTGACCTGGGTATAACGACCTTCGCGATCCTTGATGAAAACGGCATAAGGAATCACGTCGAGCAAACGTTGCAAAAAAGCCTGCACCTCAATGCGCCGCTTTGCCTGCTGTTCGGCATACGCGCGCAGTTCCTGCTCCGCCTCGCGCAATTCGGTGATATCGAAATTGCAGCCTACGACAACAGGATTGCCGTACTCGTCCTCGCTGGGCGCTTTAGTGACCACCAGATAGCTGAGCTTGTCGTCGATAGGATGAGGATTGACCTGCTCCTTGTAGACCGCGAGCCCCTTCAGCACTTGCATGTCCTCGGCATGCGCACGTCGCGAAGGCTCGCCCGAATGCAGGTCGATAACCGTTTTACCTAGCAGTTCTTCAGGCGGTTTTTGCCGGCGCTCGCAAAGCGCCTTGTTGACGATCAGGTAGCGGCCCTGCGCATCCTTGACGTAGACCGGTTGCGGAATGACATCGATCAAACGTTGCACGAAAGCGCGCACACGTTCTGTCTGACGCGCCTGCTGCTCGGCGTATGCACGCAGCTCCTGTTCGGCAACGCGCAATTCGGTTATGTCGAAATTGGCGCCCACGACAACCGGATTGCCATTCTCGTCTTCGCTGGGAGCCTTGGTTACCAGTAGATAAGCCGTCTTGCCAGTAGCCGGATGAGGACTCGCTTGCTCCTTGGACACGTGAAGTCCTTTGAGCACTTCCATGTCTTCCTGGGTGGCAGTACTGCCTTCGCGGCCTTCCCTGCCGTCGGCGAGTTCGGTCGTCGTCTTGCCGATGACTTCTTCGAACGTCTTATGCCTGCGCTCGCAGAATGCCTTGTTGACGATAGTGTATCGCCCCGCTATGTCTTTGACATATACCGGTTGCGGAATCACATCGATCAGACGTTGCACGAAGGCGCGCACGCGCTCGGTCTGGCGCGCTTGCTGCTCGGCATACTCACGCAGTTCCTGTTCGGCAACGCGCAGTTCGGTAATATCGAAATTAGCGCCTACGACAACGGGATTGCCGTTTTCGTCTTCGCTGGCCGCCTTGGTCACCAACATGTGCGCCGTTTTGCCGGAGACTGGATGGATGGTTGCCTGTTCCTTCGACACGATCAATCCTTTGATCACCTCCAGATCTTCCTGCGTGGCGATGCTATCGCCGCCGTGACAACGCGCCAGGGACGAAGTGGTATGGCCGATGATCTCCGCGGGCGTTAGACCACGATATGTGCAGAGCGCTTTGTTGACGATGGTGTATCGACCATTTATGTCTTTGACATATACAGGTTGCGGAATCACATCGATCAAGCGCTGTACGAAGGCGCGCACGCGTTCCGTCTGCTGTTCCTGCTGCATGGCATGGGCACGCAGTTCTTGTTCGGCGACACGCAATTCAGTGATATCGAAATTGGCGCCCACGATGACTGGATTGCCGTTTTCGTCTTCGCTGGATGCCTTGGTAACGAGAAGGTATCTGGGTTCGTTCGTCAGAGGATGTGGATTGACCTCTTCCTTGGAGACACGCAAGCCGTTAAGCACTTCCATGTCTTCCGCAAGAGAGCGGCGGTCTGAAGGCCTGTTTATGAGTTCCGCAACCGTCCTGCCCAGCAAAGATTGCGGTGCCGCATTGCGGCGCTCGCACAAAGCTTTATTGACGATGATGTATCGACCTTGCGCATCCTTGACGTACACCGGTTGCGGGATCACATCGATCAGGCGCTGCACGAAGGCACGCACGCGTTCGGCCTGCTCGCTTTCAAGTTGCGCCCGGTCACCTAATTTAACAAGATTGGCGGCGTGAGCGCTGCTGATCGTTTGACTAAGAGCGCGCGTCGACAGCAATGCGTTCCACAAACCGACACAAAGAATAAGGAGCGCCAACATGCATCCGCCCGACACAATAATTATCGTATGCAGTGTGGGCAACGCAATCGCGTCGCCGGAGGGCCAGTAGCTCATCAGTGCCGCCGCGCCGGTCAACAACACGATGAACAAAGCGGCTACCCAGGCCCGGCGCAGATTTCTGTCGGCGCAATGTTTGCTCACGTCGGTTCGCTCACTTCAGTTTGCTCACTTCGCTCTTCAGTCATCGTTCTTATCCGTCGGCCTGCAATTAGGCCGGTTTAGGGCTTACCTCCTTTACGGCACCGGGAGCAGCGAGCTTTACAACGCAAGCCATCAGCGCTTTCCGCCAAATAGTCCGCGCAATGCGTTGGCCGCGTCGTGCGAAATCTGTTCGACATCGGTCTTGGCGGACGGAGCGGCTTTGGACGAAGACGTATCTGCCTGCGTCGAGCTGCTTTTGCCCAATGCCGTGTTGCACGGGTTGTCGATCGATTTTCCGCTGAACAATCGTTGCGCTAGCAATGATGCGCCACCTGTATACGCAGCCAATCCGAGTTCGGCTGCAGTCGTGGCGGCGCCCACAGGATCCATCTTGATCTCGGGGTTCGATAGGGTGCCGCCCACGCGCACGAGTTGAGCGAGGTTTCCGATACCAACGCCCAGTCCGGTACCGGCCTTGGGATGAAAACCCATGTTGATTGTTTCGTTGCGAAGATCGACGACGCCCGTCGCAAGCACTTTGACCTTCGTCGTTTCTATGCCAATGCCATTTTCGATGCGGGCCACGCCTTGCTTGAGCGGAAAGCGAATCACAGCGCACTGCAATTCGGTGTAGTCGCTTGTACTCGTGCCGGTCGGCATGATCGCTTTGAATACTTCCGTGATGTCTTCGCCCACGTCGAAAGCTTTGCCCTTCCAGCGCCCGGGTCCGACGACGACGCGAACGTCGCCATTGGCGCTGGCCGCCAGTTGCCTGATCGAAGTACCGCGTCCGCTATAGTGAATCGACAAGTCGGTCGGCGCGCCTTCCGGTACCGCGGCGACATCGGCCAGAGCGGCCAACGCCGACAGCGCAACGCCTTTGCCTTCCAGCGACACGTTCATCGATAAAGCATGATCGTTACTCACCTCCGCGAGCACAGTCGCACGCAAAGGTTTGTTGTCCACGTTCACACTGATCGGGTCGAGACGCAGCGTGCCGCGCCGTAGATCAGCCTTGGCATTGAGCGCTTGTAGCGCATGTCCGTCGCGCAGCACAAGACGAGCGACCTTTAAGTCGCCTGTCATATCGAAAGCGGATAAATTTTTTACCGGCAAGGTATCGTCGCTGAAGAGCCGACCGTCGCTACCAGCGGCCTTTTTCGTTTTGGCCGGTGCGATAGGGCCGAATATTTCGCGCAGATCGATCAGCGTCGAATCGGCATTGAAGCTCACGCTACGGCGTTCGCCATCGAACGGCATGCGCAACTGAGCATGCATGACACTATGGCCGATCTGAAATTTTTGGAAGTCTAACTTCAATATGGATTTGGCAATGCCAGCCTGGCCTTCGATTTGCGTAGCCGGCAAATGCGGAAGAGAGATCTTGAACTGTTTGGCGAATGCGGATGGATCGTTGGTCTGTGCGGTAAAACGTAGATTCACACCTTCCAGAGGCGAGGCGTTTGGCACGGCGGCAGGTATCTGTCCGGACAGCGCGAGCGTCGTGCCAGCACTGGTGACCTTCAGGTCCAGTTTCGATGCGGCACCGGATCGGGTTGCCAACTGTCCCGGACTGGGTATGACACCGGCAAGTTCGATGGGCACGTCGTCGACGGTTGCATTTGCATCGATGGTCGCCTGGCTGCCGCCCGACGTTTTCAAGGACAGCGATGCGATGTGAACCTGTTGTGTCTGCGCAGGTGTGCCCGGCTTGTAAACGAGAGAACCTTGCTCGATACGTAGCGCCGCGATGTCGATCGTTAATTGCCGATCGGTGCTTTGGGATTTTTTGCCGGCGTCGAACACCCAATTTTTATCGCCCTTAGCGTTTGCCTCCAGCAATATCTGTGGTTCGATCAGCACAACTTTGCGTAGCGCAATCTGCCTGTGAAAAAGCGGTAACAGCGCTAACTGAATCTCTGCGTGTTTCACGCTGAGCATATCGGGCTGTGAACCCCACGCCGCGTTCTGGAAACGCACGCCATCGATTGCCAATGTGGGAATCAGCGAAAATTTTAACGAGATCGTTCCATCGATGTGCAACTGGCGGCCGGTTGCTTCTGCGGTTTTGCGTTCGGCCAGCGCGGTGATTTCCTTCGGGTCCAGGTGCATGATCCAGATGGCGAGTCCGCCAATTCCCGTCACGCATATAGCAGCGATAATGATCAGTACCTTGCGCAGTTTCATGCAGCCTCCTCTATTTCTCGCTTGCGCTTCAAACAACCTGTTGTGGTTATCCGATTAGCTTAGCTGTTTTAAGTCTACACTCGGCACCAGTCGATAATCTGTCCGCCATCGCCAGCTTCCGACAGATTGATACAGTACGCTAGACGCTATTTTATTTTTTGCGGATCATCATGCCTCTTGTCGTTCGGCTTGGCCACGCCACACTTACAGGACCCCGTGCCCGTAACGAAGATTTTGTTGGCGCAGCCACACCGGAAGGTGCGGAGCTGGAAAGCAAGGGATTGCTCGCCGCCATTGCCGATGGTGTCGGCGGTCATGCCGACGGCCGCGAAGCGTCGGAATTCACCGTTCGCAATCTTCTCTCGGACTATTTCGCAACGCCCGATACGTGGGCCATTCCTCAAGCACTCGAAAAAATCATCGGCGCCGCCAATCGCTGGCTGGTTGCGCAGTCGGCAAAACGCGGCGAGGCGGCGGGCATGGCGACCACATTGTCCGCGCTCGTATTGCGTGGTCGACGCTGGTACGGCGCGCATGTCGGGGATTCGCGCATTTACCTGCTTCGCGACCGGGAGTTGCGCCTCACCACGCGAGATCATGTATGGGAACACCCGGAATTGAAAACGGTGCTTTCGCGTGCCGTCGGACTGGACAAGCATCTGAACATCGATTTCTCCGAAGGAGAGTTAGCACAAGGCGATGCCTTTGTCATGCTCACCGATGGCATCTGGGCAACACTGCGCAGCACGCGCATCCAGGCGCTCGTCGAAAAATTTACCGATCCGCAGGAGGCCGCTTATGCGCTGGCTGAAGCGGCGATCGAGTCGGGCTCGAATGACAACTGCACGGCGTTGGTGCTGCGCGTTGACAGCCTGCCCACCGACACCATGCGCGACTCGCTGGCGCGTATCCGCGATCTGCCTTTACCGCCTCGCCTTAAAGCCGGGCAAGAAATCGACGGGCTTACGATAATCGACGTGATGCACGAATCGCGCATCACGATGCTCTATCGCGTACGCAATAGCTCCGGTGAAATTTACGTGATGAAAACGCTACGGCAGGAATCCGATGCGCATGATGTCGCCGCCTTGGCGCATGAAGAATGGATTGCCCGCCGCGTCGTGGATGCAGCTTTTCCACAAGTCGTATCCTGGCCAGCTCGCGCGCATCTGTACTACTTGATGAGCTGGCATGAAGGCGAATCCTTGAAACAGCGATTAGCGCGCGGTCATCGCTTCAGCGCTGCGGAAGTGGCCGATCTGGGCGCACGGCTGCTCAAGGGCGTCAGCGCGTTACATCGGCTGTCGATCGTCCATCGCGACATCAAACCGGACAACCTTCATCTGGGCGCCGATGGCCGCCTGCGCATTCTCGACCTGGGTGTGGCCGCCTCGGATGGCCACGACAATGGCGGCGATCATTTCGGCGAAATCAACAATCCCGGCACGCCTTCGTATATGGCGCCGGAATTATTTGTGCAAGGAAACGGCAAACAGACCGCGAACGAGGCCAGCGATTTATATGCATGCGGCATTACGCTTTATGAGTTGCTCACGCGCAAATATCCTTACGGCGAAGTCGAGCCGTTCCAGCGGCCGAAATTCGGTGAACCGGTGCCGCCCACGCGCTACCGGCCCGATCTTCCCGAATGGCTAGAGTCCATCCTGCTCAAGGCCGTTGCACCCATAGTCGCCCAGCGTTTCGAAACTGCAGAGGAATTTTTGCTGGCCCTCGAACGCGGCGCGCATCGGCCATTGCAAGTTGCTCGCCGTCGATCGTTCGTCGAACGCGATCCGCAGTTTGCCTTGAAGCTGCTGTGCGCGCTCTCGCTCCTACTCAATGTAGTGCTGGCGATCTGCCTGTTTATTAAATAACCCCTGCGTCGTCCCTGCTCGCAACTCGAAGTGGCGATATCGCCGCAGTCTCGTGCTCGACCGAGCCACATCAATTAAGGCTCACCCAAAATGACATCTTTATGTTGTATGATACGAATCATTCCTATTCTCATATACAACATGAAGGGGCAGGCAATTCGATGCCGTTAAGAACAAACAAAACTCCCATGGCTATTGCTTTGCTTGCGCTATTCGCCTCGCGCGTGGCCTGGTCTCAAAGCGCGCCCGGTGCCAGTAACGCTGCAGCTGAGCTTTCTTCAAAAGATGTAATCCTCGCTCCTGTCACAGTTCATGGCACTGCAGACAATAACGATTTCGGAGCCGCAACCACGTCGCTCGGCAAGCTTCCGGCAGACCTGCATGATGTTCCGCAATCGGTAACCGTCGTCAATAAGGCGCTGATGCAATCCCAGGGGACGACTTCCTTGACGGATGCATTGCGCAATGTGCCAGGCATCACGCTAGGCGGAGCGGAAGGCGGGCAAATCGGAAACAACATCAACTTGAACGGCTTTTCCGCGCGTACGGATATCTATCTGGATGGCTTTCGCGATCGCGGCCAGTACTACCGCGATACGTTTGCGCTCGATGAAGTGGAAGTGCTCATGGGACCATCGTCGATGCTTTTCGGGCGCGGTTCGACGGGTGGCGTCATCAATCAATCGACCAAAAAGCCGGCGCTCAAATCGATAGCCGAGGTGTCCGGTTCGATCACCACCAACGGCTTGGCCAGAACCACAGTGGACGACAACCATCCGGTTTCGGCGGATTCCGCTTACCGTGTTGCCGCGATGGCGCAAGATGGCTCGCCCAGCACACGCGATGGAACACGTATCAAGGATTTCGGCTTGGCACCTTCATTCAAGACAGGTATCGGCACGCCGACTGAAATCACCTTATCGACATTGTTCCAGCATAACGACGACAAGCCCGACTACGGCGTGTCGCCGCTCAATGGCCATCCCGTCGACGTCAATCGCGACACCTTCTACGGTTTTACCGACGATCACACGACGCAAGACATCGCGGCGGTCAGCGCATTGGTGAAACACAAAATCTCGCCCGATACCTCGCTGCGAAATCAAACACAGTTCAATTTCGTCGAGACGAATGCGCGCGAGACGGCGTCGAATACCATCGGAACGGTCGACGGTACGGGTTTTCATACGTTGCCGATTTCGGCAGTCAGTACACTACCGCTGACTGCTCTATCAGTGCGATTGCAAAGTCACGACCGGAAAATAAAAGATTCATCGCTCTTCAACCAAACCGAACTGGCTACAAAATTTCCTTCAGGTCCGCTCAAACATTCCGTCCTTCTGGGCGCCGAGATCGGTTATGACAAATACAACAACCACGCTTACTACCGCAACGGCACGTGCAATGGCGTGGCCCTGAATCCTGTCGGAGGAACATCGGGATATGTGGCGTGCGAACCGCTCGTGAATCCGACTTATCTGCCGTCGCCGTCGAATGTCAGTTCAAGCACGGGCAATCGTGCGACAGGCTCGGCCACCACGATTGCCGGATATTTCAACGACACGGTGGAACTGAACCCACAAGTCAAATTGGTGGGAGGACTTCGGTACGATCGTTATGACGCCGACATCACCAACTCGATCAACTCAACGAACACCGCCGGCAATACGAGTCTGGCCAGAACGAATCAGACGGTCTATATGCCCAGCGTTCGCGCAGGAACGATCTGGCAACCCACTTTGGCTCAATCGTACTATTTCTCGTACAGCACATCGTTCAATCCATCGCTGGAGCAACTCATCTCGACGACGGGTATTTCGCAGCCTTTGGGACCCGAGAAGAACAAATCTTACGAAACTGGCGGCAAATGGGATGTGCTCGACGGCAATCTGTCTTTGAACAGCGCGCTGTTCCAGATCACGCAGTACAACTCACGATCGCAAAACTCCGACGGCACCTTTACCGCGAACGGTACGATACGCGTGGATGGCTTGCGTTTGGGCGCTGTTGGTCACATCACGAACACATGGCAAGTCTTCATGGGCTTTACGCATTTGAATGCCACAATCGTCGATGCGATTGCAGCGGGCACCATGGGCATGGTGCCCTCCAACACGCCGCGGAATTCGACCGCGATCTGGACCACATACAATTTCACGCGCGATTGGGAAGTCGGCGGCGGCGCAACGCATCTGTCGAAACGCTACCTCAATAACACGGATACCGTCGAGGTGGACGGCTATACGCGTTATGACGCAACGGTCGCCTATATTCAAAAGACATATGACATACGATTTAATTTGTTCAATGTCACCGACAAGCATTATTACGACGCGTTGATTCAATCGGATGGCGGACGCGCAGTGCCGGGCAGTGGCCGCACCGGTATGATCACAGTCACCTATCGCATGTAATTGCGAGGCAGAAAACAATGCAGATATCCATTCCACAGCTACTCGATCCGCAACAGGTCGGCGACATTCGTACACTGCTTGATCGCGCGGATGATGCCTGGGTTGACGGTCGCGTAACGGCTGGATATCAAGGAGCGCCTGTCAAGCACAATCAGCAGATTGACGAGCGCTCCGATGTGGCGTCGCGCTGTCAGCAAATCGTTTTGAGCGCACTCGAACGCCATCCGCTTTTCATCAGCGCAACGCTACCCAACATTGTTTATCCGCCGATGTTCAACCGTTATGGCGAAGGCATGACATTCGGCGCGCACGTCGACGGCAGCGTGCGCATACATCCGCACACCGGGCAGAAGCTCCGCACCGATGTTTCCGCCACGCTATTTCTGAGCGATCCTGCCGACTACGATGGCGGAGAGCTGCAGATAGAAGACACCTATGGCCCTCGCACCATCAAACTCAATGCCGGTGACATAGTTATTTATCCGGCTACCAGCTTGCACCATGTCACTCCCGTGACGCGCGGCGTGCGTGTCGCCTGTTTTTTCTGGATCCAAAGCCTCATACGCGATGACGCACAACGTGCATTGCTGTTCGAAATGGATACTGCAATTCAAACGCTTAATCGGACGAATGCCGATGAAATCGCGCGTCGTACGTTGATCGGCTGCTATCACAATCTGGT
>DASUGV010000268.1:0-5791 GCA_036273835.1 Rhodocyclaceae bacterium | reverse complement strand
ATGTCATCGACATGGCGGCGATCCGCAAGGCGAAGCTGAAGATTGGCGTCGATTCCATGGGCGGCGCCGCGGTGGCTTACTGGAAGCCGCTTGCCGAGCGTTATGACCTTAACATAGAGGTGGTGAATCCGAGGGTCGATCCCACCTTCGGCTTCATGACCCTGGACCACGATGGCAGGATCCGCATGGACTGTTCGAGCCCCTACGCGATGGCGGGTCTCGTCGGACTGAAGGATCGCTTCGATATCGCCTGGGGCAACGACGCGGATGCGGATCGCCACGGCATCGTCACGCCTTCAGGGGGGCTGATGAATCCGAACCACTATCTCGCCGTGGCGATCGATTATTTATTGACGCATCGTGATCAATGGGCGTCGAGCGCGGTGGGCAAGACGCTTGTATCCAGCGCGTTGATCGATCGGGTTGTGAACGGGCTCGGTCGCAAATTGCTGGAGGTGCCGGTGGGCTTCAAGTGGTTCTCGGCAGGGCTGCTCGACGGCAGCCTGTGCTTCGGCGGCGAGGAGAGCGCTGGCGCAAGCTTTCTGCGCCGCGATGGTTCGGTGTGGACGACGGATAAGGACGGCGTCATACTCGGTCTGCTTGCGGCTGAGATCACGGCGGTGACCGGTAAAGATCCGGGCGTGCATTACCGGGAATTGACGGAAAAGTACGGTACGCCTTATTACGTGCGCATCGATGCGCCAGCCAGCGTGGCGCAGAAAGAGGCGTTCAAGAAGCTGACCGGCGAACGCGTTTCGGCCAAAACTTTGGCGGGCGATGAAATCGTGGCAAAAATCACGCGCGCGCCGGGTAATGACGCTGCCATAGGCGGCTTGAAGGTCGTCACGGCTAACGGCTGGTTCGCCGCACGCCCTTCCGGCACGGAGGATATTTACAAGCTCTATGCGGAAAGCTTCAAGAACCCGGCCCATCTGGACGAAATAGTGAAGGAAGCACAACATATGGTGAAAGACGCGCTCGCTTGAACAGCCGGGCACCTTGATTGCTGGAATGGCAGAATCCAACGTGAGGAGAAAAACAGATGGCAAATATTCGTGAGCCCTTACCTCAGCCGATCCAGGAACATATGTTTTCCCCATTTTCGATACAACAGATCGATCAATTGCGCGGCCTTCTGGATGAGCGCGAAGAATTGCTGCATGAAGACATCGTGCGTGCGACCAATAGCATCGAGGACTATCAGCAACTGGCCGGGGAAGTGCCCGACACCGGCGATCAAGCCACCGCAGATTTGACCATCGATCTCAACCACGCCGAAGTCAGCCGCGACGTCGCGGAGTTGCGCGAGATCACCGCCGCGCGCGATCGCATGAAGGAAGGCGAATACGGTTTGTGCACGCAATGCGGCGATGTGATTCCCTTCGAGCGCCTGCGCATACAACCCACCGCGACGCGCTGCCAACCTTGCCAGGCCGTGTGGGAAAAAACGTACGCGCGGGAAACGTCTGGGACGTCGCTTTAAGGTTTTCTTTCGTTTGACTCCATTCAAGTATGACCAATGCTGCTTACGACCGTAAGCCGGCGTGCAGATGTATGACATATAGGTTTTTAGCGAGCGATGATGTCGGTGTGCTTCATGACACGCCTGGAGCGCGCATGACGCTGCCACCGCCACCGCAATATGGGAACGAGGATTGCTGCAAAACATAGATTCCGTTCAGCCGGAGCAACGCCGTGCTTCGCCGCCCGCTGATTGTCGCCGTTGTTTTATCCGCTTTCTTGCTACGTGCTGGTTCGGTGTCGGCAAGGCTGGCCGCGCTCGATCCCATCGTCCCGCCGGCTCCGGATACTTTTACCTCTGCCTTAGTCGAACACGGCGCGCAGCTTGCCGCCATCGGCAATTGCGCGAGTTGCCATACCGCGCGAGGCGGCGCGCCTTACGCCGGCGGCTTGGCATTGACGACGCCCTTCGGAAAAATTTACAGCTCGAATGTAACGCCGGATCCACAGACCGGCATCGGCACATGGTCGGAGAAAGCCTTTGCGCGCGCCATGCGCGAAGGAGTCTCGCGCGGCGGACGCCAGCTTTATCCAGCATTTCCTTACGATCATTTCACGCATACCGGCGATGATGATCTGAACGCGCTTTATGCTTTTCTGATGACGCGCGACCCGCAGCGCGCGAAAACGCCATCCAATGAATTGCATTTTCCGTTCGGCTTTCGCCCGCTCATAGCTGGCTGGAAATGGCTATTTTTCGACGATAAACCTTTCCAGCCTGATCCCGAACACGATGCCGAGTGGAACCGTGGCGCCTATCTCGCGCAATCGCTCGGTCACTGCGGTAGCTGTCATACGCCGCGCAACGCACTGGGCGCGGAAAAGCGCGGCCGGACTTTCGACGGCGGTGAAACTGAAAGCTGGTACGCGCCACCGTTGAATGCTCATTCGCCGTCGCCGCAACCGTGGACCGTTGCGCAGATGACCGCGTATTTGCGCACGGGTATCGCGCGCGATCACGCGATAGCAGGTGGTCCGATGCGGGAAGTGACGATTGATCTTGCGCAGGCAAGCGAGGCCGACGTGCAGGCTATCGCGACTTATGTCATTTCAATAATGGATGCATCGATGGACTCGTCGACGCGTACATCGTCATCCGAGCAGCAGATGCGGGCAGAGAGCAGTCGCCAGCGCAGCGCGCAAGCATTGGCGGTAACACAGAACGAGGCTTCGGATCATGACGGAGAGGAAGAGCAACAGCGCGACGCGCGAATGAAGCTCGGTGCTTCGGTCTATGCGAACACCTGCGCAAGCTGCCACGACGCGGGACGCGGGATGTCGTCGAATTCCGCGCTGCGTCTGCCGCTTGCGATCGCGTTGTACGAGCCCGATCCGCGCAATCTGCTGCACATAATCCGCGACGGCATCAAACCCGCCGATGGCGAAAGCGGACGCTGGATGCCGGACTTCAACGGTGCGCTCACCAACGAGCAACTCGTGGCGCTGGCCGCCTACCTGCGCCATGCGGCAGCCGCGTCGCCACCGTGGCCGGATCTCGAGCAAGCGGTGAAGCAGGTGGCGAACGAAATACCTCAATGACATTGGCATCATGTGTTTGGAGGGCGCTCATGAAGGAACACAAAAGGCGTTGGTCGCATAAGGTGAATGAACACAGCAATGCGCTGGATCTGGAAGAGGGCGTGTTTACGTTGGCCGATCCCAAGCGCATTGCCGAGTCCCTGAAGCGCTCGGCGGAAAGCAGCGAGCGGCGCAAGAGCGGCCCCTTTCGTTCGGCGATGTCGATGCTGAATTTTTATATCAACCGCGCCGGACCAAAGTTACCGGTGAGCCAGCGCCGCCGGCTCGATGCGGCAAAAGACGAACTGCGCACGCTGTTCGATCGACCCACGCACAAAGCGCGTTAATGACATAGGCATTAAAGGAAAATACTCATGACAACTATCGCACTCAACATCAACGGCCGTCAGCGGCAGGTCGATACCGATCCAGCGACGCCCTTGCTGTATGTTTTACGCGAAGATCTCGCACTCAACGGCGCGAAATTCGGTTGCGGCCTCGGTCAGTGCGGCGCATGCACGGTGACAGTGGATGGCGAAGCCGTATTTTCGTGTTTGATGCCGGTGTCGCAGGTGGGTCAGCGTGCGGTAAGAACTGTCGAAGGTCTCGGTACCGCGCTGAATCCCGGTACGCTGCAACGAGCGTTCATCGAAGAGCAGGCCGCGCAATGCGGCTATTGCATCGCGGGCATGATGATGCGCGCGCAGGCATTGCTCGACCATAATCCCTCGCCCAGCGATGCGGAGATTCGCCGACACATGGCGACCAATTTATGCCGTTGCGGTACGCACATGCGCATCCTGCGCGCAGTGCGTCGCGCGGCCGATGGCGAAGGAATGCATCGCACATGAACCGGCGCGAATTCATTACGAGCAGCGGAGCGCTCATCGTCGCATTTGCGTGGCGGCGAGGCTACGCACAAAGTGCGGCGAATGCAGGCGAGCAAGCGAGCGGTTCGCAACTGCCGGGAAGTTTGAAGACCCAACCGCTGCTCGATGGTTGGATTCGCATCGATGCCGATGGCCGCGTGACGGTGTTCACCGGTAAGGCCGAACTCGGACAAGGTATCAAGACCGCATTGATACAGGTTGCGGCCGAAGAGCTCGTGCTCGCACCCGATCGTATCGCCCTGGTCACCGCCGATACGGAACGCACGGCCAACGAAGGTTACACCGCCGGCAGCCACTCCATGCAAGATAGCGGTACCGCCATTCGCAATGCCGCGGCGCAGGTACGCGAAATCCTGCTTGGCATCGCCGCGCAACGGTTATCCGTGCCGCGTGCGCAGTTGACGCTCGACAACGGCGTGATACATGGAAGCGGACGCAATGTTTCTTACGGTGAGCTCGTGACGGGCGACGTATTGCATGTCAATGCCGCGCCGCACAGCATACTGCGCGAGCCGGCATCGCATTTTGTCGTTGGCAAATCGGTGCAGCGTGTCGATATTCCGGCCAAGGTGACGGGCGGGGCGGCTTATCTGCAAGACATGCGGCTCGACGGCATGGTGCACGGTCGCGTGATCCGCCCGCCGAGCGCGCAGGCGGTGTTGAAGAGCATCGATACATCGGGTGTCGAAAGGCTTCCTGGCGTGCTGAAAGTGGTGCGCGATGGCCGTTTCATCGCTGTCGTCGCCCAGCGCGAATTTCAGGCCATTGCCGCGATGCGCGTACTCGCGCAAAACGTGCAATGGGACGAGCACGCGACATTGCCCGCGCCCGATCAGATTTACGACTTCGTTCGCACGGCGCCGTCGCAAGACTATGTGATCCTCGATCGGGGCAACACGACGGTGGATACGAGCGCACCGGGCGTGAAGACGGTCACGGCGAGCTATCGGCGTCCATACCAAATGCATGGATCGATCGGCCCATCGTGCGCCATCGCGCAATTCGTCGACGGTAAGTACACGATCTGGTCGCACACGCAAGGCGTGTATCCGCTGCGCAAGGCGGTGAGCGAAATGCTGAGTCTGTCCGAAGAGCAGGTGCATTGCGTTCACGTCGAAGGGTCGGGATGCTATGGTCATAACGGCGCGGATGACGTGGCGGCCGATGCGGCGCTGCTGGCGCGTGCGCTGCCGGGCCGGCCGGTTCGCGTGCAATGGATGCGTGAAGACGAGCACGGTTCGGAACCCTATGGCCCGGCGATGCTCAGCAGCGCAAAGGCCACGCTCGATGCCGCCGGCGATATCGCAACGTGGCGCTATGAAGTGTGGAGCAATAGCCATTCGAGCCGTCCCGGCGGTGCAGGCGATCTGCTCGCGGCGACGCATCTTGCACAGCCATTCACACCTACGCCGCCCAAACCCATTCCGCAACCGGAAGGCGGCGGCGACCGCAACGCGATTCCGTTCTACACGCTGACCAATGCGCACGTCATACATCATTTTTTGCCGCAAGCGCCACTGCGGGTATCGGCATTGCGTTCGCTGGGCGCCTACATGAATGTGTTTTCCGTCGAAAGCTTCATGGATGAGTTGGCCCGGGCGGCCAACGCCGATCCGGTCGCATATCGCATGCGGCACATGCAGGATGCACGCGCGTTGGAAGTAATGCGCGTCGCCGCCGATCAGTTCGGCTGGACTGCATTCAAACGACGGCCTGCGTACGGCAGAGGTTTCGCCTTTGCGCGCTACAAAAATCTGGCCGCTTACCTGGCAATCGCCTGTGAAGTCGAAGTGCTGCGCGATACGGGCGAATTGCGCGTTCTGCGTGTGGTTGCGGCCGTCGACAGCGGTGAAGCCGTCAAT